>JBILBJ010000167.1:0-4185 GCA_044353705.1 Sphingorhabdus sp.
ACCGCATGGCCAGCCAAATTGATTTCGGCACGGGCGGCGAACATGAAGAGGTCATCGCGACCTATAAAATGTTCGCATATGACGAAGGCTGGAGCCGCCGCATTAACGAGGCGATCGACAGCGGCCTGACGGCGGAAGCCGCCATCGAACGCGTTCAGCAACGCACCCGCATGCGTATGCGCCAGATTGACGATGCGCTGCTTGCGGACCGGATGCACGATCTGGAAGATCTATCAAACCGGTTGCTGCGTATTGTGTCAGGTCAGATGAGCACCGCGGCGCAACTGGGTCTGAAAAAAGACTCAATCCTGATTGCGCGCAATTTGGGCCCGGCTGAGCTGCTCGAATATGACAAACGGCGTCTGCGCGGGGTAGTGCTTGAAGAAGGTTCGCTTACTGCGCATGTCGTGATTGTCGCACGCGCAATGGGCATCCCCGTGCTGGGCCGCGTACAAGGCATCCGCCACAAGGTGCGTGACGGAGACATGCTACTCCTCAACGCCGACGAAAAAAGCGTCATCGTCCGGCCATCGTCGGCTGCCGAAGAGCTTTTCCAACATGATCTGGTCGATCGGCAAAAGAAAAAGGCCCGCTATGCGGCGATGCGTGACGCGGCGTCGGTCACCAATGATGGCGTGCCGGTGACGTTAATGATCAATGCCGGATTGCGCGACGATATGTCCGCCTTGGCAACCACCGGCGCGGAGGGTGTCGGCCTGTTCCGCACAGAATTCCAGTTTTTGATATCTGCCACACTGCCCCAACGTGAGCGCCAGCAACGTTTTTATCGCGATGTCATTGAAGCGGCGGGCGACAAGCCCGTCATTTTTCGCACGCTCGATATCGGCGGCGACAAACCCCTGCCTTATTTGAAAGACGAAACGAGCGAAGAAGAAAACCCTGCTCTCGGCTGGCGCGCGCTGCGCCTGTCTTTGGATCATGCAGGGCTGATGAAAGCACAGGCCCGCGCACTCATTGAAGCATCCGCAGGCCGCACATTGAACGTGATGTTTCCGATGGTGTCCGAGCCATGGGAATTTGACGCGGCCCGAGAAATATTTGAAGGCCAGATGCAATTTTTGGGCCGACAAAAGAAACGGCTGCCGACAAAAATCCGGTATGGTGCAATGCTCGAGGTGCCGGCGCTGGCCGAAACACTTGATATGTTGCTGCCTAAAATCGATTTTCTGTCGATTGGCACCAATGACCTCACGCAGTTCCTGTTTGCAGCAGACCGCGCTGACCCGCGCTTGGCCGAACGATATGATTGGCTGAGCCCCGCCATTTTGCGTTTCATCCGGCGCGTGGTTCAGACAACGGACGGCTATCCAGTCGACGTCGCGGTATGTGGCGAAATGGGTGGGCGGACACTTGAAGCGCTCGCGCTGATTGGCTTGGGTATCCATCGCCTGTCGATCACGCCAGCGGCCGTGGGCCCCATAAAAGCGATGGTGCGCACGACCAACCATGCGGATATTCGCAAGAAGATGGATAAGCTGCTGAAAAATCCCACCGGGAATTTGCGTGAGGAACTAGCCATATGGGCGGCGAGCCAAGGCATTGAAACCGGCTAAATTGCAGGATTTCCCAAAGGTGAAAAGTTGTTATCGCCGTTGACTTTATCTGGAAGATGACCATTGTCCGCATAACTGCACAAAGAGGTAGAAAAAACGGGGCGTGGAGATTGCAGTGGACTTATTAGCTTCTGTTGACGATTATGACGGATCCGTTGGTAGCCAGCTAAAAGCAGGCCGCGAGCGGTTGGGTTTAAGTCTATCCGATATCGCGGAAAAAACGCGCGTGCCGATGCGCCACCTCCAATCTATTGAGCAATCAAATTTTGACGCCCTCCCCGGCCAAACCTACACGCTCGGTTTCGCGCGATCTTATGCAAATGCTCTCGAAATGGATGCCACCGCAATAAGTGAGGCGATGCGCTTGGAATTGGCACGCAGTGGCCATGAAGGCTATCAGGCACCAGCTCAAAACTACGAACCTGCCGACCCGGCGCGCGTACCATCAAAAACACTCGCCTGGACATCTGCTGCAATCGCGGCGGTTGCGCTGGCTGCATATTTGATTTTCAGAAGTCTGACACTCACCGATGCTGCGCCAGCCGATAGACCGGTCGCTTCACCGATCTCCGTAAAGCCAGCCGCCACGGCGCCGATCGCGCCTCTGCCGGCAAATAATACTGAATCTACGCAGCCAGGCACCGACAACGCCATATAAATCTAAATAAAATCAGGTTTTCTTTGCACTGAAATCGCGTGATGGCTATTTGTCGCGTTGGTCCAATCAGCGATACGTCCAAACTTGTCAGTTTAAGGGGAATGAGCAATGAATTTTCGGCTTGCTTTGTTGAGCGGCGCAGCATTTGCACTCAGCGCATCCGCAGTTGCGCAAGATGCAAATATTGACGGACGCGTGGGCAAGCTTGAGAAGGAAATGCGCGCTGTCCAGCGTCAGGTCTTTCCCGCAGGTGCCGGCAAATTTATCGCGCCTGACATCCAGTCACCGACCATAGCGCAGCCCGAGACCCCCTCCACCACCTCAGCGACCTCTGACCTTTTGGTGCGTGTCGATGCGTTGGAAGCGCAGCTGGCCACTTTAACGGGTCAGGTCGAGCAGCAGGGCAACAATATGCGTGGCCTCGAAGCGCGCCTGAAAATCTTGGAAGCGCAGCTGGCGAGCGCGCAGCTGGCGAGTGCACCGCAGGAAACCGCAATGCCGGCAATCGCACAGGCCACAACCGCTCCAAGCGTCTTGCCTGCCGCAGCACCTGTGCCCGCAGCAGTGACCGTCAAGCCAAAACCCGTTGTGGCAGCAGCCAAGCCTGTGGCTACGACAGCAAAGCCAAGTGCCGCCCGCGTTGCCGCAGTTGCGGCCATTGAACGGCCAGCCACTGGCGACGCTTTTGAAGATGGCTACACCTATGGCTTCCGATTGTGGGAAGCGAAATTCTACCCAGAAGCGCAAGCCACGCTGGAAGAAACGCTTAAAACATATCCAAAGCACCGACGTGCGAGCTTCCTGCGCAACTTGCTCGGACGGGCGTGGCTTGACGACAAAAAGCCTGCGACCGCCGTCAAGATTTTCTACGACAACTACAAGGCAGACCCGCGTGGCGAACGCGCGCCTGACAGTCTGTTGTTCTTGGGGTCAGCTTTAACCGACCTCGGCAAAACGGCTGAGGCATGCGAAGCATATGGTGAGCTTACAAGAGCCTATCCCGACGTTGCCAGCGGTCGTTTGGCGGATCGGGTCACTGCCGGTAAAACACGCGCGAAGTGCAAGTAACCGTCGACGCTGCGCTTCTCGACCGCTTTAACGGAGCGGTAAATGCGCTGCATGTCCCGGCGGGTGCGCGCATATTGTGCGCGGTATCCGGCGGGCCCGATAGCCTGGCGCTGCTGATATTGTTGCACAAATCCATGCCCGATCGCGTTGTCGCGGCGACCGTCGATCATGCGTTAAGGCCAGAATCTGCCGACGAAGCATTATATGTGCAGCGCATATGCAAAGACATGCATGTGCCACATATCATTTTGTCGCCTGCCGAAAAAATAAGCGGGAATATTCAATCCGCTGCACGAGCCGCAAGATACGCGTTGTTGGCGCAGGCAGCAGAGCAACATGATTGTGCGTATATCGCGACCGCCCACCATGCCGATGATCAGCTTGAAACCGTTTTGATGCGCCTTGCACGCGGCAGCGGCGTTGACGGGCTGTCGGCTATCCGGTCGGCAAATGGGAAGATATTGCGGCCCTTATTGGGATTCACCAAAGACGAGTTGATTTCCATTTGCGCGGCCGCTGGACTCAATCCGGTGCAAGACCCCAGCAACGCAAATACCGACTTTGAACGGGTCGCGATGCGCAATTGGCTGGCAAACACGCAGCACCCCTTTCGCGCCGACCGCGCCGGACGCACCGCCAGCGCAATGGCAGATGCCTCAGAAGCGCTGAATTGGATGACGGGAACACTCACGCAAGAGAGGGTGCAGATCGATACGGACGCCGTGATCTGCGATGCGCGCGATGTCCCGCGTGAGATACAGCGCCGCCTGTTGATCCATTGCCTGACGCTGCTGGAACCCGAACTGGCCCCGCGCGGCGATGCCATTGACCGTCTGCTTTCCAAACTTTCGGACGGGCGCACAGCCACCATGGGTGCAGCCAAAT
>JBILBJ010000169.1:0-4164 GCA_044353705.1 Sphingorhabdus sp.
GCCGTCGCGTCTATGCGGTTGGCCGCAACTTCTTGCTCCCCCACCCATGTTTGCCATGCCAACCATAATAAATAGGCCACACCTGCGTAGCGCAGCAAGCTAAAGGCAAAAGGTGAACGGGCTGCGAGTTCGGCAAGACCCACTGCCGAAGCCACAGCAAGGATAGCAAGGCCCGTTGCAATGCCCGCAACAGCGGCGAAACCCGACCGCTTCCCTTGTGTGGCGCTGGTCAATGCGAGCCATGCCATGTTCGGCCCTGGGGTCAGTTCAATCAGCATTGTGGTGATGAGGAATGGTATGAACAGATCGGTCAGCATGCAAAGTGTATGGCACGGCATGGATTGTTAGTCGATTGCGCTTGGCTTTACGCCCGAATACACCCATTTAGGGCTCATGACCAATTACTCCCTGCTTGATCTTGTTCCCGTTGTCGAAGGTGGCTCAGTGGCTGGCGCGCTCGCCAATGCCGCCGATCTTGCCGCCCACGCCGAAAGTCTGGGCTTCAGCCGCTATTGGGTTGCAGAACATCACGGGATGCGCGGCATCGCCAGCGCGGCCACCAGCGTTGTTATCGGGCATATTGCCGCAGCGACCAAATCTATCCGCGTTGGTTCAGGTGGCATCATGCTGCCCAACCATGCGCCATTGGTGATTGCCGAGCAATTTGGCACCTTGGACGCGCTGTACCCCGGCAGGATCGACCTTGGACTGGGCCGCGCCCCCGGCAGCGACCAACGCGTTGCCGCAGCGATCCGCCGCACATTGGACAGCGACCCGAATGCCT
The DNA here is from genome assembly GCA_044353705.1 of Sphingorhabdus sp. Classification (GTDB taxonomy): domain Bacteria; phylum Pseudomonadota; class Alphaproteobacteria; order Sphingomonadales; family Sphingomonadaceae; genus Sphingorhabdus_B. The sequence continues at coordinate 785 of JBILBJ010000169.1, forward strand.
TCCCACGCGACGTGATGGAATTGCAAAGCTATTTCGCCGATGATGGCAAAACCGGCATAGTCGCGACACCCGGCGCGGGTGCACATGTGCAAATCTACATATTGGGTAGCAGCCTCTACGGCGCTCAAGTGGCCGCTGCACTTGGCCTTCCTTTCGCCTTCGCCAGCCACTTTGCGCCGCAAATGCTCGACGAGGCCCTGCACATTTACCGCAGCCATTTCCGACCAAGCGCTATGTTGGAAAAACCCTATGCGATGGCGGCGTTCAACATCATTGCGGGCGAAACCGATGCAGAAGCCGAGTTTTTGGCCAGCTCGCTGATGCAAAGCTTTGTCGCCTTACGCACGGGCAACCCGCGTCAGATGCCGCCGCCGGTCGAAGGCTATGTGGCGTCGCTGCCGCCGCAATTTACGTCAGCGTTGAACGACATTTTATCCGCCAGCGCAATCGGCGCAGCTGACACGGTAAAAGCGGGCATCAAAGCGTTTTTGGCGCGCACGCAAGCGGACGAGATTATCGTCGCTTGTTCGGTTTTCGATCATGGAAAACGAAAGCAGAGCCTGAATATAACAGCCTCCGTTTTCGCAGAGCTTAGTAAACGCGTGGCTTCGGCTTGATATATTCTGCCTCGTCGGTCAGCGTATAATCATGCACTGGGCGGTAGTCGATTTTCACCGCGCCGCCTGAACCACCCCAACCTTCAAACCATGAAGCGGTGTGCTTCATCCAGTTTGCATCATCGCGCTCTGGATAATCCTCATGCGCATGCGCGCCGCGGCTTTCCTTGCGGTTGTTGGCGCTTTCGATGGTGCAAACTGCCTGCGCCATCAAATTGTCGAGCTCGAGCGTTTCAATGAGGTCGGTGTTCCAGATCATGCTGCGGTCGGTGACGTGCACGTCGGCCAGACGCTGGTTGACCTTTTGCATCTCGGTAACGCCTTCGGCCAGCAATGCTGTGTCGCGGAAGACGGCAGCGTGCTTTTGCATTGTCCGCTGCATTTGCAGACGGATGTCTGCAGTCGGCGAACCGCCCTTTGCTGCACGGAACTTGTCGACGCGGGTCAGCGCCAAATCGGCAGCATCTTTCGGCAGCGCCTTGTGCGGCGCACCGGGCGTCAACGACGCTTTCAAATGCAGGCCAGTTGCGCGGCCAAATACCACCAAGTCGATCAACGAATTTGATCCAAGCCGGTTCGCGCCATGCACCGAAACGCATGCAGCTTCGCCAACGGCATAAAGGCCCGGAACGATGACTTCAGGATCATCACCAACCTTGGTGACAACCTGACCATGATAATTGCAGGGAATTCCGCCCATATTGTAGTGAACCGTTGGTGTCACGGGCAATGGTTGGCGTGTCAGATCGACGCCGGCGAAAATCTTTCCGCTTTCGGTGATGCCTGGCAAACGCTGGGCCAAAACCTTGGGGTCGATATGGTCGAGATGTAGGTAAATATGGTCCTTATGCGGACCGACACCACGGCCTTCACGCATTTCAAGCGCCATCGAGCGGCTAACAACGTCGCGTGAAGCCAAATCCTTAGCGGACGGTGCATAACGCTCCATGAAGCGCTCACCTTCGCTGTTGGTGAGATATCCGCCTTCACCGCGCGCACCTTCGGTGATGAGAACGCCAGCGCCGTAAATGCCGGTCGGGTGGAATTGCACGAACTCCATATCCTGAAGCGGAAGCCCGGCGCGCAGCACCATGCCGCCACCGTCACCGGTGCAGGTATGCGCCGAAGTGGCGGAGAAATAGGCACGGCCATATCCGCCGGTTGCCAGCACGACGGCGTGGCTTTTGAAACGGTGGATGGTGCCATCTTCCATGCACATGGCGATCACGCCGCGGCATTCGCCATTTTCCATAATCAGATCGAGCGCGAAATATTCGATGAAGAAATCCGCATCATATTTAAGGCTCTGCTGATACAGGCTGTGCAACATGGCGTGACCGGTCCGGTCGGCCGCTGCCGCCGTACGCTGAACGGGGGGGCCTTCCCCCATATTCTGCATATGGCCGCCAAAGGGGCGCTGATAAATTGTGCCGTCGGCATTGCGGCTAAACGGCACGCCGGCATGCTCAAGCTCATACACCGCAGCTGGCGCTTCACGCACCATATATTCGATCGCGTCCTGGTCACCCAACCAGTCCGAACCCTTTACGGTGTCGTACATGTGCCAAGTCCAATGGTCCGGTGAGTTGTTACCCAGCGACGCCGCAATTCCGCCCTGTGCCGCAACAGTATGCGATCGGGTGGGAAAAACCTTGGTGATACAAGCTGTTTTCAAACCGGCTTCAGCGCTGCCCATCGTGGCGCGCAAGCCAGAGCCACCGGCTCCGACAACAACCGTGTCATAGGTATGGTCGATAATCTTGTAAGCGTCTGACATCAGGCGGATGCTCCGGTAAATGCTAATTTTGCTACGACGAAAATGCCGAATACGGCGCTCGCAACGACATAGAAGTTGAGAAGCGCCATTGCCCCAAACTTCAATCCTTCGTCATGCACATAATCTTCAATCAAAACCTGAAGACCAAGGCGCGCGTGCGAAAAAATGTTGACGATCATCAATATCATCGGGACCGCAACGGTTGGCTGAGCCAGCCATTGCGCCAAGGTTGCTTGATCAAAATTCGGCATGAGAAGCAGCGAGACAACGAGCCACGTGGTCAGCAAGATATTGCCAATCGCGGTCAGGCGCTGTTTCAACCAATGTTCGCCGCCATGCTTTGCTGAACCCAGCCCGCGCACGCGCCCGATATATGTTCTACTGTCCATCATCAAACTCCCAGAAAGCGCGATGCCACAAACAGGACAACGAATGCAGTTGCAAAAAAGGCCGCAATGAATGCAGCCGAAGCCCAGGTCCGGTTCGCCTTCAATTCGTAGCCAGCGCCAATATCCAGAACAAGGTGGCGAATGCCCGAGGCGAGATGCTGGAAGAAGCTGAAGGTTACAGCCAAGCCCAAAAGCCGAAAGAACCAGTTCACCGCCGTTTCGAAACCGGTTGCGCTTTCACCTGCAGAAACGACATATTTCTGAAAGGTCGCATAGCTTTCCACGCCACCGCCAATTGCGGACAACCACCAAAGCAAAGTGATCATACCAACCGTCGCGAGAATGAATCCTGTTGCGCGGTGGAAAATCGAAATCGCCATCTGCGGTGACCAACGATACACCTGCAAATGCGGGGATAACGGGCGGTTCGGGTTTTTCGCCATGATTTCAGCGTCCTTCATTTAAGCGCAGGCTATACTAAGCGTCGCTCTTTAATCGTTTAATGGCGTGGCGCAAGGCCTCCGCCGTCAGAATCGCGCATTGCGATGATGGATTTGTTCAATCACAACTTTGCACAAAATCCGAGCCAGAGCATCG
>JBILBJ010000168.1:0-4164 GCA_044353705.1 Sphingorhabdus sp.
AAGCGAGATTGGCGTTCCAGTGAATGCCTTAAAGGTAAAATAGGCTTCCTGTCGCGGCGGCTTGGTTGCATAAGCGCGGCATGTCGCAACTGGCTTCCTACGCATCACTTCCCGGCAACAGCCGCGGCCGATTTCATCCAGAGCCCGACCGCGACATTCGCGGCCCGCGTGATATATTCCAACGTGACCGTGATCGCATCATTCATTCGATTGCGTTCCGGCGGCTGCGCCACAAAACGCAGGTATTCATCTCGCCCGACGGCGACCATTATCGTGTGCGTCTGACGCACAGCCTTGAGGTCGCGCAAATTGGCCGCACTATTGCCCGCGCGCTTGGCCTGAATGAAGACCTGACAGAGGCATTATGTCTGGCGCATGATATAGGGCATCCGCCCTTTGGCCATGCTGGCGAAGATGCGCTGGAGGCGACGATGAAGCCATGTGGCGGGTTTGACCATAATGCGCAGACATTGCGCACGCTGACGCAGCTGGAATCGCCTTATCCGTCATGGCCGGGCCTGAATCTCAGCTGGGAATTGCTCGAAGGGCTGGCAAAGCATAATGGACCCGTTGCCCGTCCGGGCTGGGCATTGTCGGAAGTCAACGCGCAATTTGACTTGAACCTGACCGATTGGCCATCACTTGAGGCGCAGATTGCCGCGATCAGCGACGATATTGCGTATGATAATCATGACATTGACGATGGCATCAGGGCAGGGTTGCTCGGCATCGACCAGCTGCTGGATCTGCCTTTTGTGGCAGCACGATGGGAGGCGATTTTGCGCCGCTATCCGGACGTGCCACAGCGCCGCCTGATCGGTGAGCTGACGCGCGAACAGATTGGCGTGATGGTCAATGATGTGATTGAATCGACACGCGCCAGAATAGCCGAAGGCGGCATCAAAACCGCTGACGATGTTCGCAATGCGGGTTTTATGATTGGTGGGTTTTCAGCAGAAATGTCGGCGCGCGAACGGCAGCTTAAATCATTCATGTATGAAAAGCTGTATCACCACCCAACACAGTTGGCGGCGGCGGAAGAGGCAACCAAAATTGTGCGTGAACTATTTACCGCCTACCGTGACGATCCTGCATTATTGCCGGGTGAATGGCGCGACAGCCTTCCCAGCGAAGAACCGCAGCGCAGCCGCCATATCGGCGATTTCCTTGCGGGCATGACCGACCGCTATGCAACCGATCGGCATCGCGAAATTTGTGGAGCCATCGCATGGGCCGCAAGATAGTCATCGCTGGCGGCTCAGGCCTTGTGGGCAAACAGGCAGCCGACATGTTGGCGCGCGCTGGATTTGCGGTCCACCTCGTGTCGCGCCGACCATCGCACGCATTGGCGCCGGGCATACAAGAGCATGTCGCGCCAACCGCTGACTGGCCAGCGATGGTGGCAAGCATAAAGCCCGACGTCGCCATTTCCGCTTTGGGGACGACGATACGCACAGCCGGATCGCGCGATGCCTTCAGGGCGGTTGATCATGATCTGGTGCTGGCCTTTGCCAAGGCAAGCCACGATGCCGGCACGCAGCATTTCATTACGATATCATCCGTCGGCGCGATGCCCGCGAGCAGCAGTTTCTATTTAAGAACGAAGGCGGAAATGGAGCAGGGGCTGCGCAACATCGGCTTCCAACGCCTTGATATCATGCGGCCCAGTCTGTTGACGGGTGGGCGGCGTGATGACCACCGTCCGGGCGAGGCATTGGGTATATTGCTGTCACCATTTGTGGACATGCTGATGTTTGGACCGATGCAGAAATTTGCGTCCACGCCGTCCGCAAAAGTCGCAAAAGCCATCGCCGCGTTGGCAAAACCGGGCGACAATGGCGTGTTTATCCACGAAAATGAATCGATCAACGCGCTGGCCAGTTGACTCTCCCAGGCGGTAAGGCCAATGCGGAATCGTCGCTGACGAAGCGGGAGAGCGTCCCTTTAAGGGGCCGCCGAAGGAGCAACCGCCCCGGAATCTCTCAGGCAAAAGGACCGCTTCGGCTTTTGCGACACTCTGGAAAGCGCATGTCTTTGCCATTTGCAACGACATGCCACCGAAGGTGTAACCTGCCTTTGCCAATATGTGTGGCAACCAAGGCGGATAAAGCTCTCAGGTACCCGTGACAGAGGGGGCAGCAGACTATGCGCCAACCGGCGTCGGTCGCTGCGACTCTTGAACGGACTGATATGAGCGAAGAAGACGAATTCGAACTAGAACCCATCGAAATATTGGAGCTGCCGCTCGACGCATGGCACCGCGACAAAGGCGCGCGCATGGTCGAGTTTGCCGGCTATCATATGCCAATCCAATATGAAGGCATCATGGCCGAACATATTTGGACGCGCGAGAACGCTGGCCTTTTCGACGTCAGCCATATGGGGCAGCTGATGCTGACCGGGGACGGCGCGGCCGAAGCACTTGAGGCGATGGTGCCCGGCGACATATCCGCGCTTCAAGAAGGCAAGATGCGCTACTCGCTGCTTCTGGATGAAGATGGCGGCGTGCTGGACGACATGATGATTACCGCTGTGCCTATGGGGCTGTATGTGGTCGTCAATGGTGCGGTGAAATGGGATGATATGGGCCATCTGCGGGACCATTTGCCCGATGAGATTACCATAAACCATATGGATGACCGCGCATTGCTGGCGTTACAAGGTCCTAAGGCCGTGGACGCGCTTGTCCGCGTGGTGCCCGGCGTCGACGCGCTCTATTTCATGGAAGCGGGTTCCTTCTTCTGGGGACCAAAGACCGATCCCGAACCGCTGTGGATCAGCCGTTCGGGTTATACCGGCGAAGATGGCTTCGAAATTTCGGTTCCTGCGGCCCATGCAAAGGCACTTGCGGACCAAATATGCGCGCAACCTGAAGTAAAGCCCATTGGCCTTGGTGCCCGCGATTCCTTGCGGCTTGAGGCGGGATTGCCGCTGTACGGCCATGACATGAACCCCGAATTTGACCCTATCGAAGCCAGCGCAGCATTCGCAGTGTCGAAGCGCCGCCGTGCCGAGGGCGGTTTTTTTGGGTCGGATCGCATCCTGAATGCCTTGGCCAATGGCCCCGCACGCAAGCTCGTCGGGCTTTCTGTCGACGGCAAGATGCCCGTGCGCGAAGGCGCGCCTGTTTTTGCAGGCGATACGCAAGTTGGCGTCATTACGTCCGGCGGATTTGGCCCAAGCGTCGGCGCGCCGATTGCCATGGGCTATATTGATGCGGGCCATAACGCCGTCGGCAGCACGCTTGAGGCGGAGGTGCGCGGCAAGCGTGTGTCCGTCACGGTGACATCCTTACCCTTCGTCCCACATCATTATCATCGCAAAGGAGCGCACACATGACCCGTTATTTCACCGAAGATCATGAGTGGATCGAAGTCGATGGCGATAGCGCGACAGTAGGCATCACGGACTATGCGCAAAGCCAGTTGGGCGAAATCGTGTTCGCTGAAGTCCCCGCCACCGGCGCGACGCTGAAAAAAGGCGGCGATGCTGCGGTTGTGGAATCGGTTAAGGCCGCGTCAGATGTCTACGCACCGGTCAGCGGCACGGTGATTGAGGGCAATGGAGCCTTGGAAGGCGACCCCGCGCTGGTGAACAACGATCCCGAAGGAGAGGGCTGGTTCTTCAAAATCACGCTGAGCGACACAAGCGAGCTCGACAGCCTGATGGATGCGGCCGCGTACAAGGCATTTGTCGACGGACTTTAAGCTAATCCGTCCGCAACTTGCGGGCCATGGAGATTGAAATGCGTTATTTGCCGCTCACCCCATCCGACCGTCAGGCCATGCTTGGCGTCATCGGGGCAAAATCGATTGATGATTTGTTCGCCGATGTGCCTGCGGAGGCGCAGCTGGATGGGCCAATCCATGGCTTGCCCAACCATGCCAGTGAAATGGCGGTTGAGTGGCATTTTTCAAATCTCGCGCGGCAAAATATGACCGCGTCGCACACGCCCTTCTTTCTGGGGGCAGGCGCGTATAAGCATCATGTCCCCGCCAGTGTTGATCATATCATTCAGCGCGGCGAATTCCTGACGGCTTATACGCCGTATCAGCCCGAAATCGCGCAGGGCACGCTGCAGATGCTGTTTGAATTCCAGACGCAGGTTGCGCGGCTGTTCGGTTGCGATGTGGCCAACGCATCGATGTACGATGGTTCGACCGC
>JBILBJ010000023.1:0-13677 GCA_044353705.1 Sphingorhabdus sp.
ACCTCCCAAGATTCGTCTTTTGGAGTAACGCGTTTGAGCAACCGCGCTTCAAAAGGGCGCTAAGCTGTAGAAACGGATGAGTTATAGCCATGTTCGCAATCGTGCGCACAGGCGGCAAGCAGTATCGCGTAGCCGCCGGAGACAAAATCGCAGTTGAAAAACTGTCTGGTGAAGCGGGTGACAAGATCTCGCTTGGTGACGTTCTGTTGGCCGGTGACGGCGACACAGTGCAGGACGTAAACGGCCTGACCGTTTCTGCCGAAATCATTGCGCAAGAGCGCGGCGAAAAGGTGATCGTTTTCAAAAAGCGTCGTCGCCACAATTATCGTCGTAAGCAGGGCCATCGTCAGTCACTGACGCTGCTGCGCATCCTCGCCGTAGGCAAGGAAGAGAAAAAGGCTGCTGCGCCGAAAGCCGAAAAGGCTGAAGCCGCCCCAAAGAAAGCCGCTGCGCCCAAAAAGGCTGCAGCTTCAAAGGAAGCTTGAGCGGCAACGCTCTGACTTAGGAGTTTAGACCATGGCACATAAAAAAGCAGGTGGTTCGTCACGCAACGGTCGCGATTCAGCAGGCCGCCGCCTTGGCGTTAAGAAATTCGGTGGCGAAAGCGTCATCGGTGGCAACATTATCATCCGTCAGCGCGGCACCAAGGTTTATCCTGGCGCAGGAGTCGGCCTTGGCAAGGACCACACTTTGTTCGCGCTCGTCGCGGGCCGTGTGCGCTTCCACGCTGGTAAACTTGGCCGCAAATATGTGTCGGTCGACATGGCAGCTGCGGCGGCCGAATAAACAGGACAATCGATACCGGGTTGTCCAGACGGATGACCCGGAAATCATGTCAGGTGGTTTCCACCTTTGAACAGGGAGACGGGTCAACCGATCTCCCTTTCTTTTTGTCTCATTCTCCCTGTTCTCAGCCTCCTGCAGAGGAACTGTAACATGGCTGTCGCGTTGTCATGCAAGGGGTAGCGCAGAACCGGAGAGAAACGATGTTCGCGAGAACAGAAAGATTACTGTTGCGGCCAAGCTGGCCCGAGGATGCAGCCGAATTGCATCAGGCGATTGCCGATGAAGGCATCGTCCGCCACCTTGCGCGAGCACCTTGGCTCTATACCGCCGACGACGCGGCGCAAGCGCATGACGCACTCTATCCTGCCTTTTTACTGATGCTGCGCACTTATGGCGCACCGCGCCTGATTGGCGCATGTGGTCTTGGAAATTATGATGGGAGCGTCGAATTGGGTTATTGGATAGCGCGGCCCTATTGGGGGCTGGGCTTTGCAACCGAAGCCAGCAGCGCCGTGGTCAGCATCGCCAAGGCCATTGGCCATAAAAAGCTCATTGCCAGCCACTTCACCGACAACCCCGCGTCAGGCAAAGTGCTGCGCAAACTCGGCTTTCAAAATACAGGCGAGGCGGCCTTACGGCACAGCAACGGCCGCCGCGCGGCAATGACATGCGCGCTGTATGAAAAGACACTGGGTAAGGCAGGAGCAGACTCCACCTCCATGTCACCATTGCCCGCATTCAATATCCGCGCGCAAATGGAGCGCTTGTAAGTCGCTTAGGCCTAAGCGGCAGCGTCAGGGCTATACCAACCTGACCGGCCCCCACAGAACGCCTTTTGCACTATCTGTTTCAACCTTTGGCGTCTATTTGTTCCTCGTCGGCACTAATGGCACAGATTTTATGTTGTGATTTAAGGAGTGTTTTGGTCTCATCGTAGTGGCGATGGAACGAAGATGAGATCAAAACGCTGAAGCTAACCGCGAGCCTCTGCCAAGCGTGTCGCAAAGGATATTCGCCTATCAGGCGTCATCCGTACTACTTCCCGATGCCCGCAGATTACGTGATTTTTTATACCTGCCGATTTTAGACATAGAGGCCACCTAACATACAATGGTAATTGTATTTTGATAAAATATCGTTAGTGGAGGCCACGTCATCTTTCCCGACTTCTCCGTTCGAAGCCGCGTGTGAGTAAATTTCGGAGAGACTAGTGTTTCAAAAAATTTTTTTAATGGGTCCGCCGTTGGGTTTGGCATTGGCATGCTCACAGGCGGCAATGGCCGAGCCGCCTGAACTGGGTGTCCCGCCATTAGAAACTACCGCTAGCGATGAGACCCCAACTGCCGGAATGCCTTCAGAGGCGCTTCATGGTGGCTCGAGCTACAATGTCATGCTTCCCTCTTCCACGGAGGTCAATCCTTCTTTTGTGTGGGTCAATGCACCTGCAGAGGCTCCGCCGGCCTTAGTTGACGCCATTTCCATCGTAACAAAGAATGATCCCGCCGCTCAGGCCGCATGGCTAGGCGCGCGAGCAGCGTTGTCTGATGTGCGCGGGGCTCGGTGGCAACGCTATCCCTCACTCACAACAGATCTGGGGCTCACAACTGGCGCAAATTCAATCGCTCCGTCAGTTATAATAGAGTTGCCGCTTTGGACCGGTGGGCAGATATCCTCTAGAATCAGCCGGGCCCGTAAGATTGAGGCGGCATCCGTTGCCCGATGGCACGAGGCGGTCCTAAATCTCGCATTGGAAACGTCGCAATATTACTGGAACATCGTCCTCTATTCTAGGCTCGAGCAACTCACACGCAATAGCCTTGATGAGCATCAAAAGCTGGTTGCCTCGATGCAGCGGCGCGTGGACCAAGAAGTGAGCCCGGCAGCGGATCTCGAACTCGCAAAATCGCGTACGGCGCAGATCGAACAGGAACTTGCATCCGTTCAGGCTCAGAACCTGTCAGCGATGCGCAACCTTGCCGAGCTGGTTCGCGACGCCAACTACAATCTAGGTTTCGACCCGCAGTTTGACGTTTCTATCTTGCCCCGCAACTGGAGCGATGTCGCCACAGAGGTTGTCCAATACAGCCCGGCCAGAACTCGCCAGATACTCGAGTCAGACGCATCCCGGTCAGAGATCAGTATCGCCAAATCCAGCATCTTACCCCGCGTTGTCGCTCAGCACTCTTACAATGAGATTACCGGTAGCCGTTTTGGCATTGGATTGCGCCTGCAAGCCAGCAACGGCCTGTCGCAATTTTCGGCGGTAGATAGCGCAACCGCAAGATATGCGCAGAGCCTCGATCAAGTGCGACTCATAGAGCGCCAGCTGCGGCAAGAAGTCGCGAGCGAGGTCCAGAGTTTAGAAGCTTCGATCCAGCGCGCCATCGCCTCGCAAGCCGCGGCAATCAGCGCGCAGCGTGTAAGCGAAAGCTATATGCGCCAATTCATTGCAGGGCGGCGTTCTTGGCTTGATGTTATGAACTCGCTGCGAGAAAGCCTCGGCGCTCAGACAGGACAGGCGCAAGCCGAAGTGACAGCCATGGCCGTGTCGGTTCGGCTGAAACTGCGCAGCGGCCGCTGGCAACCTACGCGAAGCTCTTCGAAAGACTGATATGACTAGCCCCATCATCCAATGTATTGCCGACCTTGCCCAACTGCGCCGCATTCAACTGCGACCGAGCTGGGCCGATTCTTATAACAGCGAATTGAACGACGAAGGTGCCCTAGCCGATGCAACCGAGGCATTTGGATGGCCGGCACCCGTTGCCTTCACTGGCGTCCCGAAGGCGCATGAATATCCCCTACTGGCGTTCCACCCCGATCAGGGCTGGGGCGTTGCTGAGCGCTTCGAGGATCAGAACCGGATCGTAGTCTTGCAAGACGGGGAGCGGCATCGCTGGACCGACGATGGCGCGCTTCGCTTTTTTGATGTCATCCTTCCCGAGGCACCTAGCCAGAAGAATTTTGCCAGCGCGATGGATGTGTTCATCGACGGGATTGCGCGCCGCAAGCGCCCGCTGGTCCTGGCTATCGTCGCTACGGTTACGGTGAACTTGATAGCATTGGGCACTTCGATTTTCTCAATGCAGGTCTACGATAGAGTTATTCCGCGCGGGTCGTTCTCGACACTTTGGGCGCTTGGGACCGGCGTGGTAGTCGCCCTGCTGTTCGACTTCATACTGCGCGTGGTCCGCTCTCGCTTGCTTGAAGACCAAGCTGCCAAGATAGACGGCGAGGTGTCGGAATTTTTCTTCGCCCGCGCAAACGATGTCCGCCTGGATGCACGGCCGCCTTCGATTGGTACCATGGCGGCCCAACTGCGTGGCATGGAGCAAATCCGCTCTACCATGTCGTCAGCTACAATATTCGCGTTGGCCGACTTGCCGTTTGCGTTGTTCTTCATCCTGATTGTATTTCAATTGGGCGGCGTCATTGCGCTGGTGATGGTGGTCAGTTTCCCTCTTTCGCTATTCCTCGCATTGCTGCTGGGCAAACTGATCCGTGAGGATACCAAAAAGGTCCAGATCACTGGCAACAAGAAGAATGGCATGCTGGTCGAGGCGCTTGACGCAGCCGAGACTGTCAAAGCGAATCGCGGTGGCTGGTTGTTGCTCGCCCGCTGGAATGCGCTGATCGTCGACCTGCACAAGCACGAGCTGCCAGTAAAAGATCTTCAATCGATCTCGTCGTCAATCTTCGGCACGATCCAACAGCTTGCTTTCGTCGCCGTCATCTCTTGGGGTGCGGTCGAAGTCTTCAATAACAACATGACGATGGGCGCACTGATTGCCTGTTCGATCCTGTCTGGGCGGATTAACGGCCCGCTGCTGGGTCAACTTCCAACCATGGTTATAGGCTGGGCCTATACCCGAATTTCGCTGGAAATGCTGGACGGGATCATGAAGCTGCCAACAGACCGATCGCTGGGTAGCGATGTTTTGCGGCCCAGCCAGCTGAAGGGCACGGTCAGCCTTCGCGGCGTTATGTTTACGCACCCAGGCGCCCGCACAGGGCTTGAAGTTCCGCAGCTCGACATCCGGGCCGGCGAACGAGTAGGTATCATTGGCGGGATCGGTTCCGGCAAGTCCACACTGCTGCGCCTGATGAGTGGCCTCTATGCCCCCGGCGAGGGCAATGTGCTCATTGACGGCCTAGATATTGCGAACGTGGCTGAAGACGTGCTGCGCAGAAACATTGGCTACCTCCCTCAGGATTATCGTCTCATCAACGGCACCCTGCGTGACAACTTATTACTCGGGCTCGACGATCCCGGTGACGATAAGCTGATGGAAGCCGCCGCCTTGACTGGCCTCGATGCGCTAATTGCGGCACACCCCAAGGGTGTAGAGCTGCCAATCAGCGAAGGCGGCAGGGGCCTGTCAGGTGGACAGCGCACGATTGCTGGCCTAACCCGGCTTCAATTGTTGGAGCCCACCCTGCTCCTGCTTGATGAACCGACATCGAACCTGGACGTCCAGAGCGAAGCCCGGGTGCTGCAGGCCCTGCAGGCAAAACTCCGTCCCGAAGATACTCTGGTACTGGTTACCCATAAGCTACAGCTTCTGAATATGGTCCAGCGTGTTATCTTGCTAGCGAACGGCAAGGTTGTCCTTGATGGCCCAACCCAAGAGGTCATTGCTCGCCTTACACAGCAGCCGACGCCTGCGCCGCAAGCGGCAAATGAAACCGCACCTGCACCCCGCCCTGCCGCCACTGCCCAAGCTTGAGAGACCCTAATATGAGCCGTTACTTCAAGTTCAATCTCAGCCAGTGGACCGTGTTGTCCATCTCGCTCTTCCTAGTCGCACTGATCGGCTGGTCATTCTGGGCCGAGCTGGAACAGGTCAGTCGCGCTCCGGGACAGGTCATCCCGACAGGCCGCGTGCAGATCATTCAGAGCTCCGATGGGGGCGTTATAGCCGACATCAAGGTGCGCGAGGGAGACAAGGTACAGAAGGGCCAGATCCTTGTTCTGCTGGACCAGGTGAAGATCCAGGCAGCCGTCTCCGAAACGCAAGGCAAGGTTGCCTCGCTCATGTCGAGCATGACGCGCATTAATGCGGAACTATTCGACAAGCCCCTGAACTTCCCGCCCGAAGTAAAGGCATTCCCAGACTTCGTGGCCAACCAGACGATGCTTTACCAAAAACGGCGACAGGCCGTTCAGGACACGATCGGCGCGCTCGAGGGCATGTTACGTCTCTCACAACAGGAACTTGATCTAAACAAGCCGCTCGTGGCCTCAGGGGATGTAGCACGCACCGACGTGCTGCGTATGGAACGCGGCGTAGCCGACCTTAGGGCGCAGATTATGAATGTCCGTAATAAATATCTGCAGGACCTGCAGGCAGAATATACCAAAACCGAAGAGGACCTCGCCGCAGCGCGCGAGATCCTAGCCCAGCGTACCGACATGCTGAAGGACACTGAAATCCGCGCGCCAGCGACAGGCATCGTTAAAAACGTCCGCCTCACTACGATCGGTGGCGTTCTGCGTCCTGGCGATGAAGTGTTGAGTATTGTCCCGACTGGCGACATCCTGATCGTAGAAGCGCGCGTCGCGCCTTCCGATATCGCGTATGTTCGGCTGGGACAGACAGCGGCGGTCAAGTTCGATGCATATGACAGCTCAATCTATGGCGGTGCCACAGGCAAGGTGATCTATGTGAGCCCAGATACCATCACCGAGAGCAAGGCATCAGGTGAAGTTGTCTTTTACCGCGTCCACACATCGGTGGATTCGCGCACAATGAAGCCACACCGCCCCGGTGAGAAAATCGAGATCCAACCCGGCATGACTGCCAACGTGGAGATCCAGACGGGCAAGAACACAGTGTTCCGGTATCTGGCCAAGCCGATTACCAAGACATTTGGCGATGCGATGGAGGAGCGGTGACGCTCAATTCGCTGTAAGATGCATACAAAGGCCCCCAAGCTGTTGACGGTTTGGGGGCCTTTTTTGTGCGCATCAGAGTGCAAAGATATGTTTTCCATGGTAAGTGAGAGTTCTGCGCAATTGCCTCAGCGGTGGAAATACACGGCAACACCATACGGTGTTCGGCAGCTGGGCGTCCCCAGTTTCCCTCAAATTTGGTGTCTAATTTGGTTCACTCTCTTTGACTGGAGGCGGTCATGAAGCCGCCGTTGTTGCTTGGTTCGTCCAATCATTTGAAGCGGCTTCCGCCCATTGGGGATGCCCTCAAAGAACTCGGCGGGGTCGGTTGGTTTCAAGAAAAAATCGCAGGGCAGCCAAGGTAATAGGCGCTTCACACAACTAACCGAGCTAAATCCACGTTACGCATAATACCGAATATCGTCTTTGCGTAACAAAACGCGCATGTGGGGTATTTTATTGGGTATGTGTGTCCGAAGGCACCGAGCGGGCGATATCAGATCCAAATACAACAAGCCTGCCCTTCAACCACGAGCCCGGAAGCCAGAAGGCCAGACGTTGCCGTCGATGAAACTGCCATCTCGGGAAACTACGGTGGGTAGAACCCTACCGTATCCCCAGCACCCAGAAGTGTTCGAAGAATTCGGAATTTAGGTGTGCCCAAAGCAAAACCCCCGCCTCTTTCGAAGCGGGGGTTTAGTTAACTTTAATGGCGGTGTAAGCCTCTACATCGTGCAGCAGCTTCTGGGACATACCAACCCACGCACGACACAGCGTTATGCTCACCTTGAACGCGACACCCTATCGCAAGCAAGTGAGATTGCCGCGCAGACCGTGCTGCGGGCCGTCAGCGGTTGATTGGTCTTTGCCTTTGGCTCGCGGTATTGGCAAACGCTGAGCCGCACGCTCACCTCCAACAGGATACTCTCATGAGAGCCGCAAACGTCGTATCAAATTTAGTCGGGACCGCTGCGCCGCAACCTCGGCCGGTTTGTGATTCGTTTACGTAGCAGTCTTGCCCGTATTGGTCGGCTTTGCGGCGGGCAATTTGGGTGAGCAGATGGCGCGGGATGCGTGGCGGAGACGGAGGGATTCGAACCCTCGGTACCGGATTTACCAGTACGACGGTTTAGCAAACCGTTGGTTTCAGCCACTCACCCACGTCTCCAGCGCGCTTGGCATGCGGGGCCTATAGCGTTGCATGCATTTGGCTGCAATGGTTATTGACACGGGCATGCTATAAGAAGAAAATTAACGAAACAGGATCGCTCTGGCGCGCACTGAACTGGCATTGTCGGTCGTTCATCATGTGCTCATCTAGAGGATACACAGAGTGTTGCTTGATTTTAAAAGGGTGGGATACGCATGTTAGCAGTCAATCGGGGCCTGAAACGGTCAATACAACATTTTCTAATGCTGCTCGCGGCCGGAGCACTTGTCGCTTCGCCAGCGATGGCGCAGATTAACACCGTCGATCCCAATGATGTCATCGATTCGGACCTTGGCGCACCGCCGCCGGCCACTGCCCCGGCAAAGGATACCGCGCCCACTGTTCAAGATGGCGTTCCGACAGATGCACCTGCAGCATTGCCGGAAACGTCGTCCGCGTCTCCTGCCATCCCGACCGAGGACACATATCAGCAAGATGATTTGATTGGCGCGGCTGAAGGCGTCTTTGGTAGAAGTGCCCAAGGACTGGGCAAGCTGATTGCAGACATTTTGAAAAAGCAGGGTCGGCCAAATGGCTACATCGTTGGCCGCGAAGGCGGTGGCGCGTTTGTCGTTGGCCTTCGTTACGGATCGGGCACGCTGAACCACAAAATTGAGGGCCAAAAGCCCGTCTATTGGACAGGCCCATCGATTGGACCCGATGCTGGCTCAAATGTGGGCAGCACTTTTGTGCTTGTCTATAATCTTTACGACACCGAGGACATTTACAAACGCTATCCCGCCGGAGAGGGCGCCGCATATCTCGGTGGTGGCTTTAATGCGAGCTATCTGCGCCGCGGCGATGTCGTGCTCATTCCCATCAGGGTAGGTGCCGGAATTCGGCTGGGCGCCAATGTCGGATATATGCGCTTTTCCAAAAAGCAGCGTTGGCTGCCCTTTTAACGGGCGCGTATATCTTCCATGCGTTTCAAGTACCGGGCGAGCACATCAATCTCCAGATTGACCTGCCGTCCGGCACTCAGCGTCCCTAACGTCGTCATCTGCGCCGTGTGCGGAATGATGTTCAGCATGAAATGCGCCGAACCATCGGCCTGATCGGCAATGTCATTGACAGTCAGCGACACGCCATCAACCGTTATAGATCCTTTCGCCGCGATATAAGGCGCAAGGCTGCCCGGTGCGGCGACGGTGACTTTCCAGCTGTCACCCACGGTTTCGCTGCCAACAATATGGCCGACGCCGTCGACATGACCCGTGACAATATGTCCGCCCAATTCGTCGCCAACCTTTAGCGCGCGTTCCAGGTTCAGTTGGGTCCCTGCTTCCCACATGCCCTCAGGGGTACGCGAAACGGTTTCTGCAGACGCATCAATTGCGAACCAGCCTTCGCCCTTGTCGACAACGGTCAGGCAAACACCCGAGCAGGCGATAGATGCGCCGATGGCGACCGTGTCCATGTCATATGCGCAGTCAATCACGAGGCGCAAATCGCCCCGCTGTTCGGATGAACGAATATTGCCAACGTCCGTGATGATACCTGTGAACATATATATTGCCTCTTTAATTGGCGCGTTCGTAGACTTCGAGATGGTCTTTGCCAAGACTGCGGGAATCGCACAGCTGCCAAAGTCCATGTGCATCCGAAATTTGCCCCAGTCCAATGTCGCCAAGGCACGCTTTGCCCGCGCCGATGAAAATGGGTGCCCGGTACAATAACAGCCGGTCAACCAACCCAGCTTTCAAAAAAGCCGTGGCTGTCGCGGCGCCGCCTTCAACCATCACATTGTTACAATCCAGCCTCGCGATGTCGGCTGGCGCAGAAATAACTTCCCACCCGTCGGGGGCATTACCGCTGCCCAGCATGACCTTGCGTGGCGACCGGTGTTCGAGTCCTGTAAGCCGCACATTCAATTGCGGTGCATCTGCCTTTACGGTTCCCGCTCCGACCAAAATGGCATCTGCCCGCGCGCGTTCAATGTGGCTATGCGCGCGCGCGATATCACCGGTAATCCACCGGCTGCTGCCATCCGCCATGGCGATTTGACCATCCAGCGATGTCGCGATTTTTAACGTTACAAATGGTCGCAGCCGCTGCATGCGGCAGAAAAATCCAGCGAGACTTTTGCGCGCATCGGACGCCATGACGCCAGTTTCTAAAGCGATACCCGCGACCATCAGCGCCTTTATGCCTTCACCCGCGGTCCGTGGATCGGGGTCCTGCAGCGCAACCACAACGCGTGCGGGCCGGGCATCCATGAGCAATTGGGCGCACGCCGGCCCTCGGTGGGATTGATGTGCGCATGGCTCAAGCGTGACGTACATAGTGCTGCCTTGCGCTGCAGAACCAGCCTGCGCCAGGGCCATGGCTTCTGCGTGGGGACGGCCCCCCTCTTGGGTCCAGCCGCGTCCAACGACGATGCCTTCCTTGACGATGATACAGCCAACCGACGGGTTCAGCCCCGTCTGGCCAACGCCACGTTCCGCCAACGCCAAAGCTGCGGCCATGAAGCGGTGATCGGCGGTGGCTATTGTTTTGCTCCCGCGGCAGCGCCTTTGGCTTGCGCATCTTTTTCCGCACGCTCACGCTGGGCCTCGCGCTCAATCTTTTCCACGTCCATTCCGACCGCGCGACCAAATGCTTTATATGCCTCTTTCTCGCGGGCGCGCATTTCGTCTTTTCGCTTTTGATATTCGGCAATCGCCGCTTTCGATTCCTCGATCGTGCGCGTCGCGGGCCAGCTTTCGAAATAGGTTACGGTTGGTGGCGGTGGCTTCGCCTTTTCAAGCGTATCGATATAGAATGTGTAGATGATAATCGCCGTCGGCACACAGGCAGCCAGAAACAGCCACGGGCTATGCGTGCCCGTTGTACGGAAAAAGTTGATCAGATCCGTGCCCGCATTGCGCAGCGAGACATCTTTAAAAAATGACATGGCTATCCAATAAGACGGATATCGCACGATTTCCAGTGCCCGATGTAAAGATGCGGGGCTTATCGGCCACTTCGGAACGCGTTTGTAATGGGGTAGCGGCGATCCCGCCCAAAGTTTCGTGTGCCAAGCTTTACGCCCGGAGGCGCCTGCCGCCGTTTATATTCGGCCAAATAGAGCAGCCTTTCAATCCGCACGACTGTGTCGCGATCAAAGCCTTGCGCAACGACCTCATCAACCGAGCGCTCTTCCTCCACCAGCGCATGCAGCATTTTATCAAGGACCGGATAATCCGGAAGCGAATCGCTGTCTTTCTGGTCCGGCCGCAATTCCGCGCTGGGGGGCTTGGTAATGATATTGTCGGGTATCACGGGGCCATCCCGGCCGAGACCAATGCGCGGCTTATGCGCATTGCGCCATTCGGAAATGGCAAACACCGTCATTTTATAGGCATCTTTTATCGGGTTATAGCCACCGGCCATATCTCCATAAATCGTTGCATAGCCGACGCTCATTTCGCTTTTGTTGCCCGTCGTCAAAAGCATATGTCCAAATTTGTTGGACAGGGCCATTAACGTGACGCCGCGAATACGCGATTGGATATTTTCTTCGGTAATGTCGACATCGCGGTCGGCGAAGCTACCCGAGAGCATATCGTCGAAAGCGCCAACGGCCGGTGAAATCGGGATTGTATCGATCCGGCACCCAATCATTTTCGCGCATTGCGCAGCATCGTCCAGACTGGATTGGCTCGTATAGCGACTGGGCAACATCACGCACCAAACGCGATCGGGCCCAAGCGCATCAGCGGCAATGGCGGCGCATATCGCACTATCGATGCCGCCCGACATGCCCAACACAACGCCCGGAAAGCCGTTGGTGTTAACATAATCGCGCAGGCCCGTGACCATCGCGCTATAGATATCAGCCGGATGGTCTTCCCAAAGTGCCTTTGGTCCATCTGCACATTGCCAGCCATCGTCGCCGCGCGTCCAATGCGTCATGCGCAAATGCTCTTCCCAGTCGGGCAAACGATGCGCCGCCGCGCCATCCGCGTTCAGGACAAAGGAACTGCCGTCGAACACCAGCTCGTCCTGCCCACCGACACGATTTAGAAACATAAGCGGCAATCCAGTTTCGCGCACACGGGCCGCAAAAACCTCTTCCAAACGCCGGTCATCCTTATCGATTTCATAAGGGCTGCCGTTGGTCGAAATCAGCAACTCAGCGCCGCGTTCCTTCAAATGGATGCTAACCGGGGCGAGCCAGCCATCTTCGCAAATCGGAACGCCAATACGCACGCCCTTAAACAGCATAGGTTCCGGCATGGGGCCAGCCGCGAAAATCCGCTTTTCATCAAAGGTTCCGTAATTGGGCAGCTCATGCTTGTAACGTACGGCAGCGATCTGACCGCCATCGAGCAGCGCAATTCCGTTGTACAGCGCGCCATCGTCGAGGAATATCGAACCCACGAGCATGGCGGGGCCGCCATCGGCTGTCGCTTCCGCAAGCTTCGCAAGCTCCACCGCAGCGCGCGCTGCAAACGCTGGCTTCAACACCAGATCCTCTGCCGGATACCCAATCAACTGCTGTTCGGGAAACACGATCAGGTCGGCATCTGTCGCCTTTGCGCGCCATTCCAGCATCTTGCCGGCGTTACCTGCCAGGTCACCCACGCGCTGGTTAAGCTGCGCCATTGCAATATTGAGCCGATTTGTCATTTCACCACCCTATTGTCCACAATGTAGCGGGGCAAGCCGATTGTCAGGCCAGTTGCGCGTCGCTAAGGCGTTTGGCGAAACTTTGGCGCGCGATTCAAAGCTCAGGGGTCCGGGGACACGCACATGAAATTGATGACAGGTAACAGCAACCTTCCTTTGGCGAAGGGCATTGCAGATTATATGAACTTGCCGCTGACCGACGCCAGCGTGCGCCGCTTCGCCGACAATGAGATTTTCGTCGAAATCCATGAAAATGTCCGCGGCGAGGATATGTTTGTTATCCAATCGACCAGCCACCCTGCAAATGACAATTTGATGGAATTACTGATCATGATTGATGCGTTGCGCCGTGCATCGGCAAAACGCATCACTGCGGTTCTTCCTTATTTCGGCTATGCGCGGCAGGATCGCAAACCGGGGCCACGCACGCCCATTTCGGCCAAGCTTGTGGCCAATCTGATTACCCAGGCTGGCGCTGACCGCGTGTTGACCGTGGATTTGCATGCAGGCCAGATTCAGGGCTTTTTCGATATTCCAACCGACAATCTTTACGGCGCGCCTGTCATGAGCGCCGATATCTTGGAACGCCATGGCGACAAGAATATCACCGTCGTATCGCCGGATGTCGGCGGCGTTGTCCGCGCGCGCGCGCTGGCAAAGCGTCTGGATGATGCGCCACTGGCGATCGTCGACAAGCGGCGCGAAAAAGCGGGTGTTTCCGAAGTCATGAACATCATCGGCGACGTGAAAGACCGTTTCTGCATATTGATTGACGACATCGCAGATAGCGCAGGCACGCTGTGCAACGCGGCCGACGCGTTAAAAGCCGCCGGCGCGTCAGACGTCGTCGCCTATATTACCCATGGTGTATTGTCCGGCGAAGCGGTGAACCGGGTCAACGCGTCCGCACTGCGCAAACTGGTCATCACCGACTCCATCATGGCGTCTGAAGCCGCCAATGCCAGTCCCAAAATACGCCAGCTGCCCATCGCGCCCTTGTTGGGCGAAGCGATCAAGCGCATTGCGGACGAAACTTCAGTCAGCTCATTGTTCGACTGATGACACCGGCGGATATCCTTCTGATCAACCGTTTGGCGGATTCTGCAGGCCAAGCCATCCGCCCCTTTTTCCGGTCAGCCTATAGCCATGAGGCAAAGGCCGATGCGTCCCCGGTGAC
>JBILBJ010000170.1:0-4136 GCA_044353705.1 Sphingorhabdus sp.
CTTGGTTTCCGCAACAGCCGCTTCGATTTCGCCCTTCAGCGCAGCGTCAATCTTGTCGCCATGCTCTTCGAGTTGCTTCTCCGTGCTGTGCACAAGGCTTTCGGCATTGTTCTTGGCTTCCGCAGCTTCACGACGTTTCTTGTCTTCTTCAGCGAATGCTTCGGCATCACGGACCATCTGATCGATGTCAGCGTCGGACAAACCACCCGAAGCTTGGATCTTGATCTGCTGTTCCTTGCCCGTGCCCTTGTCCTTTGCAGTTACGCTGACGAGGCCGTTGGCATCAATGTCGAACGTGACTTCAACCTGCGGCACGCCGCGCGGTGCGGGTGGAATTCCGACAAGGTCAAAATTGCCGAGCAGCTTGTTATCCGCCGCCATTTCACGCTCGCCCTGGAACACACGGATGGTAACCGCATTCTGGTTATCTTCCGCCGTCGAATAGACTTGGCTCTTCTTCGTCGGGATCGTCGTGTTACGGTCGATCATGCGGGTGAACACACCACCCAAGGTTTCGATACCAAGCGACAATGGTGTTACGTCCAGCAACAGCACGTCCTTCACGTCGCCCTGCAACACGCCTGCCTGAATGGCCGCGCCCATGGCAACAACTTCGTCAGGGTTCACACCGGTGTGCGGCTCCTTGCCGAAGAACGCCTTAACAACGTCACGTACCTTTGGCATGCGGGTCATGCCGCCAACCATGACGACTTCGTCAATGGCATCGGCCTTCAGACCAGCGTCAGCCAAAGCCTTTTTGCAAGGCTCCAGCGTGCGCTTGATGAGGTCATCAACCAGCTTTTCAAGGTCGGAACGAGTGATTGTCTTCACTAGGTGCTTTGGACCATTTTGGTCAGCGGTGATGAACGGCAAGTTGACTTCAGTCGTCTGTGTCGATGACAGTTCGATCTTCGCCTTTTCAGCGGCTTCCTTCAAACGCTGAAGCGCGAGCTTGTCCTTCGTCAGGTCAATGCCTTCGGCTTTTTGGAAGTCTGCTGCCAAAAATTCGACAAGCTTGCTGTCAAAGTCTTCACCGCCCAAGAAGGTGTCGCCATTGGTCGATTTCACTTCAAAAACGCCGTCGCCAACTTCGAGGATCGAGATGTCGAACGTACCGCCGCCAAGGTCATAGACCGCGATGGTTTTGTTCTCATCCTTGTCCATGCCATATGCAAGCGCAGCGGCGGTTGGCTCGTTGATGATGCGCAGAACTTCAAGACCGGCAATCTGGCCAGCATCCTTCGTCGCCTGACGCTGGGCGTCGTTGAAATAAGCGGGAACCGTGATAACGGCCTGAGTTACGGTTTCGCCGAGATACGCCTCTGCCGTTTCCTTCATTTTCTGAAGAATGAATGCGGAAATTTGTGATGGCGAATAATCTTCGCCGCCAGCCTTTACCCAAGCGTCGCCATTCTTGCCCTTGACGATGCTGTAAGGAACAAGCTCTGTGTCCTTCTTGGTGATTGGATCATCGAAGCGGCGGCCGATAAGGCGCTTCACTGCGAAAATCGTGCTTTCCGGATTGGTCACAGCCTGACGCTTTGCCGGTTGACCAATAAGGCGCTCACCGTCCTTAGCAAAGGCCACGATCGATGGCGTCGTACGCGCGCCTTCAACATTCTCGATGACCTTGGGCTTGCCGCCGTCCATTACCGCAACGCAGCTGTTTGTCGTGCCCAAGTCGATACCAATAACTTTAGCCATAAAAACTTTACCCCGAAATTTTAAAATTGAACTCTCAATGGTCACTTCCGGTCCGGCCCTATCAGGCACCGGTGTTTTCCCGTAATGCAACCTTGAAGCGGCGATATAGGTGCCAAATCTCTTGGCACAAGACTTCGGCAACCCTAGATAGGGAAAAAGTAGACACAGCCCCGGCCTTGGAAAGCCAAGCCGATACCAAATGAGGATCATATGAACCGACGGATATTCACAGTTGCAGCCGCAGCAAGTGCACTATTGCTGGGCTCGTGCGGCCCCACACCGCAGCTAAAGGTCAAAGAGGCCGTGCTCACGCTATCGCCAGTCGACAGCAATCCGTCGGCATTGCACTTCAACGTCTATGGCGGCCCCGAAGATGTCTATTTGCTGCGCGTCAGTTCGCCGTCCGCCATCCGCGTTGAAATGCACGATGTGACGGTGGATCCGAAAACAGGGGCAGTGTCCATGGCCCCCCTGAACCGTGTTCTGATCCCCGCAGACGAAACCGTCGCCTTCAAAAAAGGTGGCAAGCATGTGATGATGTGGGGCGTCAACCTTATCCCCCGCCGGCTTGGCGTGATCGAAACGGAATTTCTGTTTTCCAACAATGTGCGCATATTGGTGAAAGCCCGCGTGCAGGAAGTCGACGGCACGGACCCGGACGAGAAAAAGGCAATCGACGGCTAGGGCGTACCCTTTTCCGATATTGTCGTCATCCCGAACTTGTTTCGGGATAACAAACAACGGTGGCGCGTTATCCTGAAACAAGTTCAGGATGACGAAACGGAGTTTGAAACGATCCGCGAACGGGCGTTGGCGGATCGGTGCAAAGGTCGCAGGGGCGCCGCCGTTATAGCAATATGACGGTATATTAAGCTTCTGAAGGCAGCAGCCCGAGCCGCGCGCGCAGCGACCAGCGGACGAGCATGAGTATGGCAACAATGCCCAGCCCGCTCGCCAAGCCGACCCAAATGCCAACGCCGTTCCACCCTTGCGAAAATGCCAACCACGCACCCACGCCAATGCCGACCACCCAATAGCCAAAGGCCGCGAACAACATGGGTACACTGGTGTCATGTAATCCCCGCAGCATGCCCGCGCCGACGACTTGCGCGCCATCAACAATCTGGAACAAAGCTGCAATGGCAAGGAAGCTGACGGCGAGCCGCACAACCTCTGCATTGACCGCGGCGTCGCGATCAATGAATAGCGCAATCAGTAAGTCAGGCGACAGCCACATCAACACGGCCATAGCCGCCATGAACCCGGTTCCCATGACGAAGCTGGTCCAACCGGCACGGCGGATCAGCGAAGGGTCGCGTCGGCCATAACCAATGCCCACACGCACTGTCGCGGCCTGCGCAAGGCCCATCGGCACCATGAACGTCACACTTGCGACCTGAAGCGCAATGGCATGCGCTGCGACCGAGGCAGTGTCGATTAACCCCATGAGCATAACGGCAACGCCAAACACGCCACCTTCCAAACCCATCGTCACGCCAATCGGAAGGCCCAGTTTCCACAGCGCGCGAAAACGCGGCCAATCGCTGCGCCACCAACTTCCGAAAAGATGATATCGCCGGAATTTGGGATGATAAGTGATGACCGCAACCATGCCCAAAAACATGAACATATTGGCAAGAATACTGCCGATGCCCGCGCCGACCAGTCCCAAAGGCGGCAGACCAAGCTTACCAAAAATCAGGACATAGTTGAATGCCGCGTTGGCAAAAACGCCCAATATGCCCATCACGAGCGACCACATGGGCTGCTCCAACGCCGACAGGAAATTACGTGCGACAATCAGCCACAAAAATGGCAGGATCGACCACATATAGGCCCGCACATAGCTTTGCGCTTTGGACGCAAGCTCGGCTTGCTGACCAAGCGTCAGCAACACTGTCTCCGCCTGCCACAGGACCAACCAGATCGGAATCATGATCGCAACCGCGACCTACAATCCTTGCCGGAATGTGCGGCGGATATCGCGCACCGAATGGGCCTTTGCGCCGCGCTCGCTCGCCATCATCGGCGCTGTCGCGGTAACGAGACCCATGCAGAAAATCGCCGCCGTCATACACAGGTTGAACCCCAGTGACGCCGCCGCCAACTCGGTTGGCCCCAGCCACCCCACCATCACCACATCGGTTGCGCCAATCAACGACATCGACAAGTTGGTCAGGATCAACGGCCAGGCAAGCGACAATGTCGCGCGAAATTCATCGCGCCAAGGGGACTGACGGTCCAAAGAGAATGCCGCTGTGGTCATGGGACGCGCTGGATAGCGGAGCGCGTTCGGTTAGACCACCCCCGGTGTGATGGCCATGATGCGTCAGGAATTACTCCGGCGCTTTAGCGACCCCGACCAAAGCAGGGCGCAGCAAGCGATCCTTGATCATATAACCCGCCTGCATCTCGGCCACGATCGTGCCCGG
>JBILBJ010000172.1:0-4116 GCA_044353705.1 Sphingorhabdus sp.
TGTGATGGTCAGCCCAGGCTGAACATACCCTTTACTACCGTAAAACAATGGCCTGACAACCACACACGTTCACCATCAAGACGGCAACCAAGATAACCGCCGCGCGCCGATGCCTGATAAGCGGTAAAATTGTCACGGCCGAGCTCGGCAGCCCAATAAGGCGTCAGAACCGCATGGGCGCTGCCGGTAACGCTGTCTTCATCAACGCCTGCACCCGGAACAAAAACGCGGCTGACAATGTCGGTGTCCTCCCCGCGCGCCGTGGCGGTGAAGCTGTCATCGCCAAGTGTCGCAAGCGCCTTCATATCGGGCTTCAGCGCCAAAATTTCTGCCGCCGTTGCGTACACGAACATATTGTAACTGTCGGGGTTACTGCGCATCGACAGGGGATTGCCGCCCATGGCCTGCATCATTTCGGGGTTATTCACCGGCTCTGTCGGGATTGCCGGCAATGCGACGGCATAGCCATCAGCTTCGCGGCGCACTTCCAATATGCCCGCTTTGCGCGTCCGGAATGTCACGCGGTCAAGCGCAGGGTTTTCGCTCAGGACGATATGCCCGCTCGCAAGTGTCGCGTGTCCGCAGAGGCGTATTTCAACCTCTGGCGTGAACCAGCGCAATTCATAATCGGCGCCGCCGGTTTCATCAGGCACGTAGAAAGCCGTTTCGGCGAAATTGTTTTCCTCACCAATTGCCTGAAGCACGGCGTCATCCAACCAGTGCGTAAGCGGCATGACAGCGGCCTGATTGCCGGTGAACGGCCGCTGCGCAAAGGCGTCTACGTGATAATATGGCAAATCAGTCATGCGTATGCTCGTGATGTTCGATGGTTTCGGAGGGGATATAGCCCATTTCGTCTTTGTGGCCTTCGGGGTCGGGGTGGATCAGCACTTCGACGCCGGGGAATTCATCCATCAACGCTTGTTCGACTTCGTCCATGATATGGTGCGCCGCTGCGACCGTCATGTCGGGGTCGACCCAGACGTGAAACTGGCAAAAGTCGTGCGCGCCGCTGGAACGCGTGCGCATATCGTGAATGCCGCGCAGTTCCGGGTGGCGCATCGCGACTTCGATGAAGCGCTGGCGCTTTTCCTGCGGCCATTCGCGATCCAGCAATTGGTCCAACGCCAGACGCGCTGCGTTGTAAGCGCCCCACAACAGCCACGCTGCAATGGCGATGCCGAACAATGGGTCTGCTCCGCGCACACCCAGCATCGTATCCAGAACAATCGCGACAATAACCGCAACGTTCAGCAACAGGTCGCTCTGATAATGCACATGATCCGCTTGGATCGCGACCGAACCGGTTTTGCGGACAACATGACGCTGATAGGCAAGCAGCCCGACCGTCGCCACAATCGCAATGAGCGAGACCCCAATGCCATATTCCGGATGGGACGTCGGTTCCTGCGTACCAAGGCGCACAATTGCGCGCCATGAAATCAGAATGGCCGACAGTATGACGAGCACAACCTGCACCAAAGCGGACAATGCCTCCGCCTTGCCATGGCCGAACCGGTGATCGTCATCGGCAGGCATGGCGGCGTACCGGACGCTGAAAAGCGTGAGCAACGAGGCAAGAACGTCAAAGCCAGTGTCCGCTAATGACCCCAGCAGCGCAACTGATCCGGTTTCCGAAGCCGCAAACACCTTAAGCGCAAGCAGGAACAGCGCCATGGATACGCTGGCGATTGCCGCGCGTTTGGTGAGTTCACCATGCGCATGGTGATGGTGGCTATGCCCAAGGCTCATGCGCGGTGCTTCATGGATATAACATGCCCGTCGTCCAGCCGTCGCTGTCACGTTCATATACCCAACGTTCATGCAGGCGGAATTCGCGGTCTTGCCAAAATTCGATGCGGTGCGGGCTGACCATCCAACCCGACCAATGCGGCGGGCGCGGAACGTCTTGGCCTTCAAAGCGGGCTTCTACCTCGGTAAAACGCGCTTCGAATGTCGCACGGTCGGCCAAGGGACGCGATTGGTCCGAAGCCCATGCGCCCAGCTGCGAATTGCGCGAGCGGGTGGCGAAATAGGCATCTGCGGTTGCATCATCGACGGGGTTGGCCTTACCCTCAATCCGGATTTGCCGGCGCAACGATTTCCAGTGAAACAGCAGCGCCACCTGCGCATTGTCGGACAATTGCATCGCCTTGCGGCTCTCAAAATTCGTGTAGAAAACAAATCCGCCATGGTCGCCAAGGTCGGGGCCATGGCCTTTCAACAGCACCATGCGGACTGAAGGCTGCCCATCCGCGCCCGTGGTCGCCAATGCCATTGCGTTGGAGTCGTTGATTTCGGTGGTCCGCGCTTCGGCAAACCATTCGTCGAACACGCTAAAAGGATCAGGTCTTTCCATAGCCCACCGATAGGCTAGACTGGTGCGGGTTAAAAGGGGCTAGAATATAAAATGAACTGGGAAATGATATTCGGTGTCGCAAATGCGTGGGCGCTGCTCGCTTGGGTGGTTTTGGCGCTCAGCCCGAAGCGTGAACGGGTCGTGCCATATGTATTTTCCGCAGGAACGGTGTTGCTCGCATGCCTCTATGCGGGCCTTATCATCCCGCTGATGGCTGGATGTATATCCGATGGCGGTCCCGCAGGTCGCCCGCCTGCGGACTTCACGACGTTAGCGGGGGTCATGGCACTGTTTGACTCGCCGGGCGGTGCAACAATCGGCTGGATCCATTATTTGGCGTTCGATTTGTTTGTCGGCATCTGGATTGCGCGAAATGCAGACCAGCACAAAATTGCGCGCTGGCTTCAGGTCCCGATACTGTTCTTCACGTTGATGGCGGGGCCGATTGGCCTGCTGCTATATCTTCTGCTGCGCCAGATTACCGGTAAAAAACAGGATAACGCCCTGCTTCCGAGTTGACTTGGGGCACTGTAATACCAATGTAAGACGGATAAGCAGGGTAAACAGGGACAAGAATGGCCGATCCTTATTCGATATTAGGCGTTTCCAAAGGCGCGGACGAGAAAGCGATTAAATCCGCTTATCGTAAGCTTGCGAAGGAATTGCATCCCGACAAGAACAAGGACAATCCGAAAGCTTCGGAGCGCTTCAGCGAAATTACGCAAGCCTATGATTTGTTGTCGGACCCGAAAAAGCGCGGGCAATTTGATCGCGGCGAAATAGACGAAAACGGCCAACCCCGCTTTGCCGGTGGCAACCCCTTTGGCGGCGGCGGATATAGCCAAGGCGGACCCGGCGGTGGCAATTTCGACTTTGGCAGTGGCGGCATAGACCTTGGCGACATTTTTGATGGCTTGTTTGGGGGGGGCGGTGGCCGTCCCGGTGCTGGCCCACGTCCACAGCAAGCGCCGCCACCCAAGGGCGCGAATATTGCGTACGAACATTTGGTGTCCTTCACCGACGCGGCAACGCTTGCGCCGCAGCGCATTATGCTGGGCGATGGCAAGACCGTTGAGTTCAAACTGCCTGCTGGCCTCGTTGCCGGACAACAGATCCGCATTCCGGGGCGTGGCCAGCCGGGGCCGGGCGGCAATGGCGACGCCATGGTGACGCTTAAGCTTGGCAAGCACCCCGATTTGGCGCGCGACGGCGACCATATCCGGATTGACCTGCCGATCTCGATCAAAGAAGCGGTCGATGGCGGCAAGGTGAAGGTTCCGACCGTCGATGGCGCAGTCATGCTCACCGTTCCGCCGCGTACCAATTCAGGTGCCGTGCTGCGGATAAAGGGCCGGGGCTTCACAACCAAATCCGGTGGACGCGGCGACCAGTTGGTCACGCTGATGATTCACTTGCCATCGGACCCTGTGGAACTGGCGCGTCTGGCTGGCGTTCTCTCGGACAGCAGTATCCGGGACAATCTTAGTGTCTGAAATTTCGCCTCTGTCACCGGAGGCACGGGCACATCTTCCTGCGACGGCACATGCCGATGAAAGCGAAGCGACATGGTTTGCGCACCTTGGGCTGACGGGTCAGGTTGTGGAAGTGACCAAGCGTGTCGCCGTTGGTGTGTATAGCGACGGCTTCATTCACGCGGGCAATTTTGCATATCTGTCGTTGTTGTCACTTTTCGCATTCTGCATTGTCGCCGCGGCCATCGCTGGCGCAGTTGGACAAACCGAGTCCGGCCTGGCTTT
>JBILBJ010000171.1:0-4116 GCA_044353705.1 Sphingorhabdus sp.
GGATTATCGTGCGGTGGGAAAAGATGCGCGCGCTTCATTCGCAGCGCATCGTGAAGCCATCGTTGCAATTGCGGGCTTTTTCATTTTCATGTCGAACTGGATTGCTGGCTATCTGGCGCCTCCGCTCATCCTTGAAAGCTTTGACGACACAGCCAAAGTCATCGCGGCGTTCAGCGGCTATTTCGAAGCAAATTGGCCGGTCTTATTACCGGCGATGCTTGTCACAATGTATGGCAGCCTTGCGCTTTACGTTCTGATTTCGGGACGCAAATTGGGCAAAGTCGGCGACGCGCTTGTCATTGCCGCCGCTTTGTTCCCGACATATTTAACCGCGACCATATTGACCGGCTGGGCGACATTTGCGGGGTTCTTGCTGTTCATTATTCCCGGACTTTATCTCACGGGCCGTTTTGCCGTGCTGCCCGCGGTTATGGCACGAGAACCGGCGCTCGGCATCATAGACGCGGTGAGGCAGACGTGGGCGACAACGCGCCAATGCGGTTGGGCCATAGTGATACTGACGCTGTTTATCGCCATCGCTATACGACTGGTTTCAGGGATAGCGGGTGATGCCGTCGCCGGGATATGCCAAGCAATTGCGGGCGAGGGCGGCGTTCCCATCGTCCAAGCTGCGGTCAGCGCGTTTTTCGCGGCGGTTGAGGCTGTTATTTACGTTATCGCGGTGACGGCGGTTAACCGTCAACTTGGGGCACAGACGGCACCCCAATAATCGGAATATGCGGCGCGGCATCGCGTGGGATGAGGCCGCTGATCCGCGGGTCGGTAAATGTCTCCAATTGCCTTTGATAGGCCGTGAACCCGGCCTTTTGATAGAAGGCGAGCGCCGTTGGACCGTCGAGCGTGCATGTATGCACCCACATGCGTTGCACGCCCGCCTCTGCCCAACCCAGTTGAAGCGCCATGGCCATCAGCCATTTTCCGTGGCCCTTGCCGCCGAGTTCGGGGATCAGGCCAAAAAAGGCGATTTCACATGCGCCATCGGTTCTGAAGTCGAGCTCCAATATGCCGACTTCAATCCCCCGCCTGTCGACCACCGCCCAAATCCGGACCTTGGGGTCGTGAATGGTCTCAATCAGCGTCTCATCGTCCATCTCAAGGCGTGAGAACCAGAGCCATGGTTCGCCAATGCGGCGATAGAGCGTCCGGTATTTGTCGGCATGCGGGGCGTGCCATGGCTCTAGCCGCAAATCCGAAGCGGGCAGCGCGCGCAAGGGCGGACGCTTGGTCATTTCCAGCGAGGTTACAATGGCACCAAGTTCGCCATCCGCAATCGGGCTAAACGGCATTTAGGCTTAGTCCCAAGACACTTCGGGCGGAAGGCTCATCAAAATCGCGTCAACATTTCCGCCGGTTTTCAGGCCAAAGGTCGTGCCGCGGTCATAGACAAGGTTGAATTCGGCATAGAGCCCGCGCCAGCGCCGTTGCGCTTGTTTTTCTTCGGCGGTGAATGGCTGATTCATCCGGCGGCGCACCAGCTTGGGGAAGATGTCGAGGAAGGCTTCACCAACATCACGGGTCAGTGCAAAATTCTGGTCGAAAATCGCGTCGCTGCTGTTTTCCAGATGGTCATAGAATATACCGCCAACACCGCGATGCACGTTGCGATGGGGAATCCAGAAATAATCCTCCGCCCATTTGCGATAACGTTCGTAAACGTCGGGGCCATAAGGCGCGCATGCCGCACGCAGGCGCGCGTGGAAATCTGCCGTATCTTCTTCATAGGGGATGGGCGGGTTGAGATCAGCACCGCCGCCAAACCAGCTTTTCGTCGTCACAAGGTAGCGCGTGTTCATATGCACCGCTGGCACATGCGGATTGGCCATATGCGCGACAAGGCTGATGCCGGTTGCGAAGAAATTGGGGTCTTCAGCCGCGCCATGAATGGTCTTGGCAAATTCGGGGTTGAAGCTGCCACCTACGGTCGAAACGTTCACGCCGACCTTTTCAAAGATTTTACCCTTCATCACGCCGCGTACGCCGCCGCCACCGGGCGAGCCATCATGGTCGTGGCGATCCCAAGGGATATATTCGAATGATGCGTCGGATCCGGCCTCACGTTCGATGGCTTCAAACGCCGCACAAATGCTGTCACGCAGCGATTCGAACCAACTGCGCGCCGCTTGCTGACGATTGTCTAGGACCAGGGTCATACTGCACCTTCCGGAAATTGCTGGGTCTGCCGAAGACCTTCTGCCAGCGCGATGCCAGCCGACACCGAAATGTTCAAGGACCGAAATCCAGCGCCCATGGGAATATATACGCGGGCGTCGGCGCGGGCATGCACTTCGGGCGGGGCGCCGCTGCTTTCGGACCCCATCAGGATGACATCATCAGGCCGAAAGGCGAATGTGGGCAGGGCGGTTGACGCCTTGCTCGACATCAGCACCAACCGCGCACCGTTCAATGTTTCAAGAAACGCTGACCAGTCGGTGTGGCGCTGGATCTTTGCATGCGCGACATAATCCATACCGGCACGCCTCAACGCACGTTCTGAAAAGGGAAAGCCGCAAGGTTCAATGATGTCGCATTGGACGCAAAAGCATGCGGTTGTGCGTAATACCGCCCCGACATTGCCGGCCATGTCCGGCTGATAGAGCGCGATGCGCATGAAAACTCTCCGATGGAAACCAATATGTGACGATTAGACTGTATGTGGCCCCAATGGCAACCGCGCCCGCGGGGCAATTGGTACGCGAGATGGTCAGGCCCAATCCGGAACCGCCTGTGGAGCGGCTCCGGCAAAGAACGACACGGTCAAGCAGGGGGAAGAGACCGCGCCAGAAAAGTCTGTTAACCGCCGTTGGGCTGGGCAGGGGCCATTGGTCCGTTCAGCGACCCTGGCGTCCGGCCCTGCGCTCGTCGGGGGTGATGCTGCCATCTTTATTGGTATCAGCTTTGGCGAAACGGGCTTCAGCGGCTGCAAGGAATTCCGATTGGGAAATGGCCTTGTCACCATTGCTATCCGCACGCGCCATTTTATCCATGCGTCCGTCACGGCCACCTGCGCGTGCAAGACGTTTGCCCATCGTGCTACGCTCCATGCGCTTTTCGCGTCGGTCCGCGCGACGCTTACCGTGCATTTCATGTGCGGCGATGAATTCAGCTTGGCTGATCGCGCCATTTTTGTCGGTGTCGACTGCGGCAAAGCGCTTCGCAAAAATCGCGGCCTTGTCGCCTTCGTTCAGCGTGCCATCAGCATTGGCGTCCAGCATGGCAAAATACGCATCGGCGGCGGCCATGGCTTCTGCTTTGGTGACAATGCGGTCGCCGTCCTTGTCCGCCATTCCACGTGGCGCTGCATATATTGCTGAAGCTGACATTGCCGAAAAGGCCATCAGGCCAGCATAAATTGAAAGCTTCTTCATCCTCATCGCTCCTTATGATCGTCCGCGTGACTACAACTGTAACGCATATAAGCTGAATATTTCACAACAGTTTGTCGAGGTAAATCATGCTGTGTCGCAAACTGAAACAGCATGCGAGGATTTAACATGATGATTTGAAGCGTTGGAAAGTTGGAGCGGGTAAGGGGAATCGAACCCCTCTAGCTAGCTTGGAAGGCTAGTGCATTACCACTATGCTATACCCGCGACCGGCCATAGGCCGTTAGAAGCGCCGCTATTGCCATTATACGGCCCTAGCGTCAACGCCCAGATTGCAAAAGAGAGGGCCGCAAAAGCGGCCCCTTCCAAAATTCATGATGTTTTTTATCAATGTTTCTTGTCTGCCCAGATCGTTTTGTAAGACATCCAAGCAAGGACCGTGAAGACCAAGAGGAAGCCAAGGGCTGCCCAACCTGCGCTCTTGCGGTTTTCCATCTTTGGTTCCGCAGCCCAGGTCAGGAATGCAGAGACGTCTCTCGCCATCTGTTCCTTGGTGGCTTTCGTACCATCGTCATAGGTAACCTGGTCATCGGAAACGATCGGTGGCGCCATTGCGATGTTCAGGTTCGCAAACCACGGGTTGAAGTGAAGACCGGCAGGTGTGGCTGCTTCAGGGAATTCCTTCAGCAGTTCTTTGCCTTCTTCGTTCTTGTAACCCGCTTGGTCACGATAGCCGAGCAGCAATGAATACAAATAAGCTGGGCCATTTTCA
>JBILBJ010000173.1:0-4084 GCA_044353705.1 Sphingorhabdus sp.
AGGTGCATTTGCCGGTGGCTGCGAACGACGTCATGGAAATCCCGCTGCATGGCAAAATCGCGGCCGGTGTGCCGATTGAAGCGTTGGAAGGCCAAAGTTCCTTGTCGGTCCCCATGGCGCTGTTGGGCGCTGGTGAGCATTATGCGCTCGAAGTTTCCGGCGACTCGATGATCGAGGCGGGGATTTTGGATGGTGACTACGCGCTCATCCGTAAAGCCACGACCGCACGCGATGGTGAGATTGTTGTGGCATTGGTTCATGGCGAAGAAGCGACGTTGAAATATCTGCGCCGCGAAGGTCAGCAAATCCGTTTGGACCCCGCCAATAGCACATATGAACCGCAATATTATGCACAGCATGAGGTTGAGGTTCAGGGTAAGCTAGCGGGTCTATTGCGCAGATATCATTGATGTAAATCTGCGTTCTGCTGCGCAGCTTTGGCGGCCTGAACCCATGGCATATGCGCGCGATTTTCTTTTGCGGTGATCACGCGCTGTTTGGCCAAATAGATTGCAAGTCCGCCGGTCTGTTCCAGCAGTGCGCGGTCTGCTTTAATCCATTTCGGTCGGCAGCTTTGCGGCAACCACAGGGGCAGCTGATCGCGCTCCCGATCAAGCCAGTTTTCGAGGGCAATGGACCACCTATGCCCCCCGCCCACGCGCGGCATATTGTTGAGGGTCAAAATGTGCGATATCCCCACCACAATCGCTGCCTATCACCAATATGGAGCGTGGCAAATAACGCACCAATTTTTGGCTATTGTTTGCCTTGACGACCGTTAAATTTCCTACCATTGGGCTAGCCAACGACAAAGCCATTTTCTCCCCATGAAATAGTGGCATTTGAAGGACCGAAAACAGTCGCAAACGACGTTTTGAACGTTCTGTGTCTTAAACGGAAATATGCCCGGTTGGGCGGCCCGCCATGTCGGGTAGGAATGTATGGAGTTTGAAAATGGCCGATAATAAAGCAACTCTTACCGTTGGCGAAAACAGCTTTGAATTGCCGATCATGAAGGGTTCGGAAGGACCCGACGTCATCGATATCCGCAAATTATATGCCGTGTCAGATCATTTCACCTTCGATCCCGGCTTCACGTCGACCGCAAGCTGCGAATCTGCGCTGACTTTCATAGACGGTGATGAGGGCATTCTTTTGCACCGTGGTTATTCCATTGAAGAACTTTCGGAACAGTCGAGCTTCATGGAAGTATCATATCTGCTGCTGAACGGTGAACTGCCGACAAAGGCGCAGCTCGATCATTTCAGCTACACGATTTCGCGCCACACGATGCTGCACGAGCAGCTCGCGACCTTCTATCGTGGCTTCCGCCGTGACGCGCACCCCATGGCGATCATGTGCGGTGTCGTCGGCGCGCTATCGGCATTTTATCATGATTCGACCGATATCAGCGACCCAACGCATCGTATGATTTCCAGCCATCGTTTGATTGCCAAAATGCCAACCATCGCGGCAATGGCCTATAAATATTCGGTTGGTCAGCCATTTGTCTATCCCGACAACAGCCTGTCCTACACCGGCAACTTCCTGCGCATGACCTTTGGCGTTCCTGCCGAAGAATATGTTGTGAACCCCGTCATCGAACGCGCGATGGACCGAATTTTCATCCTGCATGCCGATCATGAACAAAATGCTTCGACATCGACAGTCCGTCTTGCGGGTTCATCGGGCGCCAACCCGTTTGCATGTATTGCAGCCGGCATTGCCTGCCTTTGGGGCCCAGCGCATGGCGGCGCGAACGAGGCGGCACTTAATATGCTGCGCGAAATCGGCACGCCTGATCGCATTCCGCATTATATCGAACGTGCCAAGGACAAGAATGATCCTTTCCGTCTCATGGGCTTTGGACATCGTGTTTATAAAAACTATGATCCGCGCGCGTCAGTCATGCAGAAAACGGTGCGTGAGGTTCTGACCGAGCTGAACATTACCGACCCAATCTTCGATGTTGCGATGCAGCTTGAAGAAATGGCGCTAAATGACCCATATTTCATCGAAAAGAAGCTGTTCCCGAACGTAGATTTCTATTCCGGAATCATTTTGTCGGCGATTGGTTTCCCGACGGAAATGTTCACGGTATTGTTTGCACTGTCCCGCACCGTGGGCTGGGTTGCACAATGGAATGAAATGATTTCCGATCCAGCACAAAAAATCGGCCGCCCGCGTCAATTGTACACGGGTCCAAACCACCGCCCATATCCGGGCCTCGCCCAGCGTTGATTATTGTGGAAGGCGGAGCGTGAATTTCGCGCCTCCGCCTTTTGCAGCCGCAACGGTGAGATCGCCACCCATCGCGCGTGCCATCAAATTATCTTCAGCAACACGCGCGAGCGCGAAATCAGCAATCTCGGTTTCCCGCAAAAACCCCGACCGGGCAAGCAATGGGCCGCTCACCGATTTCGGAGTGGCCTCTTGCAGCCTTGCTTCAATGTCACGCACGATCTTTTGACTGAAACTGCGCTTATTGTGGCCTCCGACGGTGTGTGGACCGCTGAAGGGAATATTATGGATGCGACGTCTTGGCATAAGGCATCAATGTCGCGGGCATGGGCGCACGCGATTGAGAGGAAATCATCTTGGGGACCAAGTAAACCGTGCAAAGCCTAACCACCAACGTTCGTGGCG
Organism: Sphingorhabdus sp.; assembly: GCA_044353705.1. GTDB lineage: Bacteria > Pseudomonadota > Alphaproteobacteria > Sphingomonadales > Sphingomonadaceae > Sphingorhabdus_B. Next base: position 2,647 of record JBILBJ010000173.1, read on the forward strand.
GCCGTTATAGGTTTTTTCAGTTAACGGCGTTTTAAGGCTGATCGGCCTTTTTATCGGGGCCGCTATCGTAGCATGCAAACATAAACGCGGTTAGCTGCGCAACCATGATCCATTGCAGCGCATTGGTAAAACCGATACCGGCTGTACCGATTACGGCCAAAATGGAGAGCAATGCTGGCGACCGCAAAAGCCCGTCCGCCCAGCGCGGCAACACGACGTGCATGCTAATCCATGCGATGGAAGCTACCGCGAACGCCGCAAATAGGCCGTCATTCGTATATGACGTATCCATATACGCCGCGCCAAACATCGCGATAACAAGCAGCGACAAGGTCACTGCCGTCAGCTTAGGCATTTTCCCCTGCCCGTTCAGATCGTCAGTCGTTGCAAGACGCAAAGAATTGGCTGCGACAGCGCCAAATGCAGCGCCGGTTGTCGCCAAATCAAAGCCGGACACACCCAGCGCCACCGCGCCCAACGCAAAAACCGGAGCAGCAAATTTGACGAGCTTAAGCGCGATCGGACTTTGCCATATGATGGGAACCAATTTGGCGGTTACTGGACCCAAAACCCTAGCTTCAACGAAGCCCGGCTGACTTAAAACCCGCCTGCGCAAAATTTGTTTGTTCAGCTGGACAAAATCCTGCGGACCTTGGACGATGTCCAAGGTTCCGTTGTTGACATGTTGTTGCGACAAAAGTCTCAACGGCACCTTCGCAAGAATGGCCTGCCGCAGCAGCGAAGAAATGATGCTCCAGTCTTCGGGGAGATCTTTCAGCGTCGCGATCGTGCTGGCCCCGACAATCGAGATACCGGCCCAACGCGTATTCAAATCGATGCGCTCAAAAAGGCTGTTTTCGTCGCGCCCGTCCACCGTAGCGACGAAGTTATCCGGCGATTTCGAAAGCGTTTCGACAAAGTCAGGCTGCACATATAGCTGCCCAGACTGCACCCAAATGCGGTCATCGAGCTTTAAATAGCGCTGAATATCCGCACCCGTGCGTACGAAATCGACGAGGACGTTTTTCCGGCGCCATTGATCGGCCAAGGCCAACATTGCCCCGTCCATATTTTCCACTTCAACGAGAAACCGTGAAATACCCGCGCGGAAAAGCGTTTTAATTTGATAATCTACGAGCGAACCGCCCGCCAACGCGGTATTTCGCTTGTCCGTGGACGCGTGCGCCGCGGACACGTCGCCGCCGGTAACGGAGAGCAACGCGACGGACAGTTTTTCGGGAATGCGCATCGACACCATAAGTCAGATATGAAGGTTAGATGTCTTTTGCCAATCAAAATCTACAAAAATGGTTCAATCATTGCACAATGAAATGTTCGATATCGCATATAGCATAGTTGGGTCTGCGAATGACGACAGGATGACCAGGGGCGCCCTTGCTTGGTTCGTCAGCCTGCAGCCTTTAACGCTGTGTCAAAT
>JBILBJ010000024.1:0-13413 GCA_044353705.1 Sphingorhabdus sp.
ATGATCTTCCTGTCCGGCCAAGGCATGGCTCAAAATCGTCCGGTCGGAACGCACAATTGCCGCTGCGGTTTCGTCGCAGCTGGATTCAAGACCAAGGATGATTGCCATTGCGCTTTCCCATAGGTGGACGTGGCGCTATGGACAAGTCGTATGAAAATGATAACGTTTTCCTCCGACCGTCCGTTACGCATCGGAACACGCCGGTCTCCGCTCGCTTTGGCGCAGGCGGAGATGACCATGGCTGCTATCAAAGCGGCGCATAATCTGCCCGACGATGCCGTCGTGTTGGTCCCGATGCTCGCCACAGGTGACAAGATTCAGGACCGGCCGCTTGCCGAAATCGGCGGCAAGGCACTTTGGACCAAAGAGCTCGAACGTGCGCTGTTGGATGACCAGATTGATATCGCTGTGCATTCGATGAAAGATGTCGAGACCGTGCGCGCAGACATTTTTGACATCTCCGCCATGCTGCCGCGTGCGGATGTCCACGACCGATTGATTGGTGCAGCGTCGCTGGACGATCTGAAGCATGGTGCGAGGGTCGGGACATCGAGCCCACGCCGCGCGGCGCAGCTGCAACGTGCCCGCCCTGATGTGCGGATCGTCCCCTTGCGCGGCAATGTTGCAACCCGTTTGGCGCATATTGAAAATGGTAATGCGGATGCGACACTTTTGGCCGCCGCCGGGTTGGACCGGTTGGACATGCACGATGTCGGCGCGCCCTTGCCGCTGAGCCAGTTTTTGCCGGCGGCATCGCAAGGCGCTGTGGGGATTGACCGGTTGACCAATCGCAATGAGCTCGTCCCGTTTTTGGCAGCAATTAACGATGTGGACACCTTTGTCGCCGTGCAGGCCGAGCGTGCCTTGCTTGAAGCATTAGGCGGCAATTGCCACTCACCCATCGCCGCATTGGCGCAGGTCGAAGGTGCCCAGATACGCTTAAAAGGTGAAGTTTTTACCGCGGATGGCCGGGAAATGCATGCGGGCGAAATCGTTTATGACGCGGCGGGCGATGGTCCGACACAATTGGCAGATCAATTGCTGGCAAACGCCAGTGATGAACTGCGGAGCATGTTCGCATCGTGAAGGTGCTGATTATCCGGCCGCAACCAGGGGCAGATGCCACCGCCCGCCGCTTTGCAGCCGCAGGATATGCGCCCGTGCTTATGCCCCTGTTCGCCATTGAACATCTGCCGCCGCCATCGGTGCCTGTTGACGGATATGATGCCATTGTGTTGACCAGCGGAAATGCCGCGCGCGCCGCACGCGGATTTTTGGAAAGCGCACGCGACATCCCGATCTATGCGGTCGGCAGTGCGACCGCCAGCGCGCTGGCCCATTTGTCTTTGCCGGTTGCTGCGACCGGATCCAATGGCGTGGAAGCGCTTGTCGGCGTTGCGGCGGCAGATGGCCACAAAAAGCTCCTATGGCTTGCAGGCGAAGACTACAGCGCTGTTCCGCAGATTGCTGGCGTGCATATTGATATCGCTATCGTGTACCGCAGCGCGGCGCTGGAAACGCCAGCGCACTTCGCCGCGCAGGTTGAACTATGCGATGCGGTTATCCTGCACTCTTCACGCGCGACGGCACACTTTGCCAGTCTCTGCGATGCGGGCGGCCTATCACGTAGCAAAATTGCGCTCGCGACGTTTTCGAACGCTATCGCAGAAAGCGCTGGCGACGGCTGGGCACAGATAATTGTTGCGTCCTCACCAAATGACGCTGCGTTAATGGACGCAATAGGGCAGCATTTTACAAGGATAGATTGCACCCGGCCGCCGAATGCCGCTATTGAAGGAGCAACATGACCGATTTTCAAACAGCGACCGCGACATCACGCCGTGGATTCACATTCAAGCATATTATGCTGCTTATTTTGTGTGCCTTCGTCGGCGGCGCGATTGTCGCCTATGTGATCGCCGACAAATATGGTTTTATCACATCCACCGATGCCCCCGTGGCGGCCGAGTCATCCACTGGGGCAGTGGGCAATGTGGTCGCCACCGATGCTGATGCTATCGCACAGCCGGTTACGGACCAAATGGTTCCAAGCTATCCGTCGTTCAATATGCTCTCGCCCGAAGTTGCGCGCGCCGATGGGTTGCTGCTCATTTATGCGGTGCGGGGTGCGATAGATAAAGGTGCGCCGCTCGGCAATCTTGCCGAACAGTTGCGTCTGCGTTTTGGTGCGACCCAGCCGCAATCTGTCGCCGCGATATTATCTGCAGGGCAAGCGCCGGTCACGGTTGATACGTTAAAAACCGAATTGCGCGGACTGGCGCCGGTGCTTTTGACGGGCAATCGAGACGACAGCACGTGGGCGACCGTGAAGCGGGAATTGTCGGAACTGTTCGTGCTGCGCAAAGAAAACGGATCATCCCTCGCGCCAAATGAACGGCTGATCCGCGCCGAAGCGCTGGTCGATGCAGGCAAGCTTGATCTTGCGGCGGAGGAGGTTTCGGCGTTGCCCGGCGCATCCATCGCGCAATCATGGATGGCACGGGCCAAACGTTTCAGCGATGCGCGCAAAGCGCTCGACCGGTTGGAACAGGTCGCCATCCTTCGACCCGTAGCGGTTCCCGTAATCGTCGCGCCTCCGGTTCAGACCGGACCGTCGGACGTTCCCGATCCAACCCCTTAAGTTGCGGGTCGGCAGTTTTAAGAAAAACCGTTTTTAACCGATGACGGATGAATCGGCCTAGTTGCCTTTCCGCCGTATCGGGACCGGAATATTGCAAATGTCTGCGCCGCCAGCAGGGATGTTGAAAAAGGCATCCCGCCGGTTGGCGCGCGCATCGGCATAGGCCGCAAAGCTGTCGCTATCGGTCGACAGATATTCGAACGCTGGCACGTCCTTCGCTGCATTGCCAATCCGCACCGACAGTATCGGCACGCGCTCTTCTTCCTTCTCGTAAAATCCAAGCGCGCCTGTGCCGCGTGGTAGGCTGGACATATGTTCAATGCCTTCGATCACCCGTCCAACCAGCGCGATGTTGCGATCCAAATGCCGCGGCGCATGGCCGATGACGGTATAGAGTTCCGCGCCCGTGCCGGTGTCAGGAGACAGATTGCGGCCAACGCCGACCATGCCGTAACAGTGCACGGGCCAAAGCCCCTCACGACCTTGTGCCAGCGGCCAGCCACCATAGAACACATGGGCACGTGCGTAGGCGTCTGGCATTCCGTCTGCCCGGGCGAAAATCCTATTCTTGTGCGGCCAGTTAGAGGTGACATATTCCTTCGCCTCCACAACCGCTAACCCATTCGGCAAAGCCTTTTTCTCGGTCGCGTCGCCCCACTGTACGACATAATTATCCTGCACGCGGTTGATGCTGGTGCCATCCCACCAATGTGCCGCCGCCAGTTTGCGGATATTGCTGACCCAGCCTTGGCTGAACGGCGCAGGCATCAATTGAATGACAACGCGGCGCGGCTTGCCTTTCGAATCGGGGGCGAGGTCCATCACCAATATATCCGACGGTGCAATGGCAACCCAGTCCTCCGCTTTGGCCGCCGCCACAATCTCCGAAGGCGCGGGATAAATTTTGGCCTCCTGCGCAGAGACGGGGAGAGCGGCGCAGATCGCGGCGCTGGCGAACAGGGGCAGATATCTTTTCATCAATAAGGTTATGGCAAATCACTGTGCCTTGCGAAAGCGGAAAGGAGCGGCTAGGGGCATGCGTCCCTTAGGGGAATGCGGAGACGTGGCCGAGTGGTCGAAGGCGCTCGCCTGGAAAGTGAGTATACGTCAAAAGCGTATCGAGGGTTCGAATCCCTCCGTCTCCGCCATCGCACCGAGTTGCGAAACAAACTGTCTCCCTCGACCTTGGTCGATGGATGCGGACCTTCCGAAACCACTGGAATTCCTTCAGTTATGGACGGAATAGCTCTTTACCGCCATCTGCCCGCTGGCCGGCCGTGAGTTGGCAAAATCGACCGCCTACCAAGAGCATCGCAAACCCCTAGCGAAATCCAGAAGCCGAAAACCTTGGAAATCCGGCATTTTACCGACTAAACCTTTTAAGCAGGGGTTCGGTCGACATGATGTTCTCGCTGTCTGCGACGACCTACGCCACTGGCGTAGGTCGGATCAAAAATGGCAGGCAGTGATGAAGCATCGGTCACAGTGATAAAAGGCCTTCAAGGCCAGGATCGCTCTTCCACTGCCACAACTGCTTAAATGCCCTCTGTCGGCAGGCACCGTGACGCGTGGCTCATTGCGACGCAATCAGGAGTTAGATGTAGCATAAATGCTACGTAGCATCTATGCTACATTCATGAGCCGTCCAAAAGAAGATGCCCTCTTCAACCGCATTGAGGTCTTGCGCATCGCGCAGGGCCTGTCCCGCCAGCAGTTGGCCGACGCGGTTGGGGTGCACTACCAGACGATCGGATACCTCGAACGTGGAGAGTACAGCCCAAGCCTGACGCTGGCGCTGCGCCTGTCCGAGGTGCTCGGACATCCGGTGGAATCCCTCTTCTCTGTACGGCCTTTCCAATAGGAAGGAGCATGCCATGAAAGACGCAGATAAGGGCCCGAAGGATCGCTTCTACTGGCAAGAAGGCGTCACCCGTGGGGAAGTGGCGCGAGCTTTATCAGATCGTAGGTCGTCGCCCCTGCGTCGGCAGGGGCCCAGACGTCTTTTGGTGCTGAGCGCGACTCTCGTGATGACGGCGTTGGCGCTCACAGTCTTAATCAACGACACTAAGTTTCGAACCTACTCGGAAGTTATCTTGATGGTGTTGGGATTGATCCTTTACGCATTCCTCCGACAATCCGTTCGGCTGATTTCTGAGGCACCGGACGAGTTACTAGATGAACGACAAATCGCCTTGCGCGATGCCAACTACAGTTTGGCCTATCGCAGCCTTGTCCCATTGATTTACGCGTACGGCGCGCTTCTGGCGCTGGTCACGGCAGGTGGTTGGTTGCATGACTACATTAACGGTCGCTTTTGGATGGGTATCGCATTGTCATACATCCTGTGCGGACCTAGCCTCCCGGCGATGCTCTTAGCTTGGAACATGCCCAGCGAGCCTGAGGATGAGCCCTTTGAGCAGCTGGCAAACGATCCATCCTGACCGTTGGCTGACCCGATTTCTTGCCGCTTTGCGCCCCTGCGAATCTTGAACGCAGAGCGTTAGTGACAAAGCAGAGACAAACCCGAAGAGCGCTTCCGGTCAAAGTGACAGTATCGGAAACTAACGACCTATGCGCCAACATCCACCACGCCGAAGTTCGATCGGTAGACGTGGCGACTATCAGGGCTAGGACGGGATTGTCGCAGAGAGACTTCGCCGCCAGCATTGGTGTTCCGGAAGGCACCCTTGTAAACTGGGAGCAAGGTCGCCGGCAGCCGTCGGGCCCTGCCAAGGTGCTACTCGCCCTGCTGGCGAAGAAGCCCAATGTCGTGATGGAGCTTTATCCTGCGGCGCAGCCGAGGGTCAGATGGGCTCCGGGGCACCCAGACCCCATCACGATGACCGCAGAGGAGCGGCTGGCCGAGGTCGGGGAGATCTTGGCTTCGGGCATCTTGCGAATGCAAACGGCACACAGAGATGATTGCTTTCACGAGGAGTAGGTTTTTTCTGAATAACGGGAATGATCGTGTTTGGCGGCTTTTATCAACCACCAATCGCATCGAAAGCATTTCTGTAGAAGTCCCAATGCCGGTCACCGAGAGCGTTTAAAACGGCAATCGGGTTATGACCAACTCCTGGCAGAACTATCCAGTCATGAGGAATTGCCAACCTAACCAAGTGCTCGTGGAACTCGTTATTGTTAACAAAGGTCTCGTCCTGATCTCCTATGGCGAGGCGAATGCGCGAAGATCGGGCAAGCACGGTAGCATTCTGTTCGGCGTATCGGCGCGGACTTGCCGCCCTGAAGCGATCCTGGGTACCGCCATAGACCTCATTCAGCAGATCAGCGGCCTGGACCCGGCTCGCGCGAGGCGTTCGGTCAAGAAACTCCTGCATCGGCCCGGCACCCATGATGGAGATGGTGCGAAATAGCTCGGGATGGCGAAACCCGAGGCGCGCAGCGCCGTAGCCGCCCATGCTGAAGCCATCGAGCAGACGGCCGTCGCGGGTCGCGACTGTCCGCCAGTTTGCATCGATGTGCGGGCGCAGCTCATGGACAATCACGGTCTCAACAGGCGCCCGCCCATTTGACCAGTCGACATACATACCCATGCGCAAACCATTGACGAAGACCATCAGGTGCGGAGGGACCTTACCAGCTGCGATGGCTTGGTCCGCGCGATCAGCCAGAAGCGCGATGCCGTTCTGCCCGCCGCCTGAGCCATGCAACCAGTACACCACCGGAAACCGGCGGGTCAGGTCAGCCCCGTAGACCGGAGGTTCATAGAGATGAAAGCTCACTTCTGCCCCCACCGCCCGGCTACGGAAAGTATGAAGGGACAGGCCTCGCCCTTTAACCTCCGGCGTCACCCACTGAAGTGGCGGTTGAGGCCCAGTTCGCACAAGAGGAGCAGTCAGCTTGGCGTGCGCCATGCCGCCGAGCATGAGGCTTGTGGCGTATGTGCCAGCTGCCACAAGATACTCTCGCCGGTTCATCGCCTCAGACCTTGCTACTTAGCATCGATCACCCATAGCAATGGGCCCTTTCTACTCCAGCCACTCCCTAATTGGCCTTCTGGGCAGTGCGGTCAAAACCTAAAGTTAATGCCGGTAATTATGCCGTGCCGACGATATTTGATTTCGACCGGTCCCCCTATGCCAGGGAGGGCGTCGCTTCCGTAGTCGCTGTAGGCATATTCGATACGCGCGGAAATCGAATCCGTCAGAGACCGTTCGAAGCCAGCGCCAAGCGTGAACCCGTCCCGGTTCTCAGAGGCACCAGCCGGATTGGTAACCGAGATGCGCGTATTGGAATAGCCTCCTCGAGCATACAGAAGGCTATTGGAGGACGCTAGAAATCCAGCGCGGCCAGTTACATTGACTGTCCGGCCGGTCTCGAAATCAAGTGCAGCAGAGCTGTTGCTGCCGGTGCGCCCTGTAATGGAGCCTTCCACACCGATCACGATGCCCCCGAGATTAGCGTCATAGCCGAGCTGACCACCATAAACCAAACCATCGCCTATAACGCGACTGGTTGTGGGCGGAACTGCGCTGGTTGTGGCTGTACGACGGTCTTGTTGCCAGCCCAGTTGCGAGCCGACGAAGGGGCCATCAAAACGGTCTGCATCCTGTGCTGCTGCAGGGGCAGCTATGGCTGCGGTGGCAATCAGGCCAAAGATTAGGTGTTTCATAGGCGAATTCCCTTTCACCACGTAGCGCGTATCGGATCAGCGATCGAAAGTGTCGAAAATTTTCTGAACGGCCGCTTAATGGCTGCCAAGAGTAGGGTGTTCGGAGTTCGGTAGAGAGGCAGTTTTGAGCACCTTTCGCAGAAAACGTTGCCATTTCGGAGGCGCAGTAATATCAATCTATGGTTCAAGTGCTGAGACCCAAAAGACGTTTAATTCTGGATCCTTGCTAAAATTTTCAAGCAGGATCCCGGCGGCTCCAAAATCAAAGGCTGGTTTATGCTTTGTCTCCGTATCCTGATAGCAATATCGGCGCTCGTCCTGGCCATTCAGCCGGTAAACGCGGATGATGCACGCGAGATTTCGCTAGCAATTGACGGAACGCCGCGGAGAGCTACGCTTGTGAATGACTTCGGCAAAGGTGGAGCCGTGCCAGTCGTTATTGTGCTGCATGGAGGTCAAGGTAGCGCCGCAGATCAACGAGAACGAACTGGGTTCGATGGGCTTGCCGTAGCAGAGGGCTTCACCGTCGTTTATCCGGAAGGCACGGAATGGGCACCAGGGCGCCATGCATGGAATACTGGTTACCTAATGCGGCGTCAGGTGGGGCAATCAAATGACATCGCCTATCTTGATGCGCTGATTGACATTCTCATCCGGGACCACAGCGCGGATCCACGAAGGATTTACATGACGGGCGGGTCTAATGGGGGGATGATGACCTTGGTCTATGCGACCAAGCGTGCCGAGCGCTTGGCAGCTATCGCGCCGGTCGTGGGGGCGATGTTCAGCTTCGAAACGCAGCCCAGCAGACCATTGCCGATCATGTTCATCAACGGTGGACAAGATAATGAAGTGCCTTCCGAAGGAGGCTTCAGCCGAAACCCGCTCGTCGCGCGCAATCAGGTGGCACCCTACAAACCGTTGGCTGAAACGGTCCAGTTTTGGGTCACGGTCAATGGCTCACTCACGCCGCCAGTGACTACCAGAACTGGGTCTGTAACTACGTCTGTTTATCGCGCCCCTTCTGATGGTGCGGTCACGATCTCAGTGGTCGATGATGTTGGAGGCCATGGCTGGCCCGGGACGCAGGCCCGGCGACAGGGTAACAACCCCATCCAGTCTTTTGATGGGGCAGAACGTGTTTGGGAGTTCTTCGAAACGCAATCCGGAACACCTTGAGCCCATCTAGTCAGGCATTGGCGTTAGAAAAACAAATATTATCAATAATATATAGGAAAGAGAGTTTGTCTGTAGGCTCTCGCCCACCGCCAGATTTTCGTGCGGCATTGTTTGCCGCTGCCATTTACCGATTGATGCGCAAACAACCATGCGCGCGGGATTTCATGCCTGAAACGTCTGTGCGCAGATGTTGCGCCAACGACTGAAGGCGCAGCTTAGCTTTATGCAGCGTTCGTTAATTCGACACAGCTTATGGCGCGTTGGCCGCTGTGGCGGTCTAGTTGGATGACCACATCGATCATGGACCGAGCGTACTCCATCGTTTCGAGGCGTCCAAGGCCAAGTCCGGCCTGCATACACATGAAGGCAATTTGTTCAAACGCGCCTTGGGGTGAATTGGCGTGCACCGTGGTGATGGAACCGGGATGGCCAGTATTGATCGCCCGCAAAAACGTGACCGTTTCGCCGCCGCGCAATTCGCCCACGATCAACCGGTCTGGCCGCATACGCAGCGACGCGCGCATAAGATCGTCCACCGTCACTTGCGCCTCTCCTTGATCGCCGGCCACGGCGACCAAGCCAAGCGCATTGTCGCTGCTCAGCCGGATTTCAGGGGTGTCTTCAATGGAAATGATCCGCTCATGTTGCGGAATTTCCTTTAACAATGCGTTGAGCAATGTTGTCTTACCAGACGACGTTCCGCCAGAAATGAGGATCGTTTTGCGCGCGGCAACGGCCGCACGGAAAAAGCCTAAATAGTCTTGATCCTGCAAAAGCGCCGCAAGCTGAGAACTATCATCAGCGACGTTACGCACCGATGGCAGCGCGCTTTGTTCAAAATAGCTTTCCAGCGTCATGTCTTGCAGCCGGTGTTTGCGGATCGCGAGCGCAACATCGCCGCGCGTTGCAGGCGGCAACACCATTTGCACGCGGGCACCGCCCGGCAATATGGCGGCGAGCAAAGGACTTTCGCGGCTAACGCCTTGATGGTTGATGCGTGCGATCTGGTGTGCAAGGCGTTCCAGCAACTGGCTGTCCACTTGTGGTGCGTCGTGACGCTCCATCTGCGCACACCCAAGCCGCTCAACCCATATTTCATGCGGCCGGTTCACCAAAATCTCGGTCACATCATCGCAGGCCAGCCATTCGCCAAATGGCGCTAAATAGCTATTGAGATAGACATTTTCGGCATCGCCAGCCACGGGCGCCGCATGCCTCATTGCGCATCGCCGTCGGTGCCCGAAAAATCGAGGTCGCGGGCGATGAAGATACGGATGGCCGTCCCTTGCGCAACTTTTACCGTCGGCGGGATATTGACGTCCCGCTGCAAGGCAATACCGGCAACGCTTTTGGCATCATCGGCCGTGCGGACGATGACATCATTGCCACCCTGCTGCAAAAGCCCAAGGCCGGATTGCACAACGGACAATAATATCGCCGAACCAAACCGCTTCAGGAAGTGGCTATCCACTTTACCCCCTAAGCCCGCACGGCCAAGCGGGTCGGTGACGGGCGAGCCTAGCGACACGGTTACGCCATCGGGGCGGGTCAGCCGTGTCCAGACGATGAACGCGCGCGATTGCCCCGCGGCGAGGCCCGAGCGATATTGCCCGATCAAGCGGCTTCCGCTTGGGATCAGCACCCGCCGGCCGTCAAAGCCCATGACGTCGCGGCTAACCACGGCACGCACATATCCGGGCAGATCGGAGTTTATAGCCGTTTCAAGGACGCCCGCGATAATGGCGCCCTGCGGCACTGTATAGCTGCTGTTGGCGATACGCACCGCGCGGGCAGGTGCATTTTCGCCCGCCGCGACGCGGTCCGAAAACCTGTCTTCTGCGCTCAACTCGTCATTTTTTGCGCCTGCCAGACCCGGCGTGGGCGGCAATATAGCGACGCCGCCTTTTGTGGTATCCACAACGATGCCCGGCGCTTGAAAGCGGTTCGGACCAATGGCTGCGGGTCCAACGATACCGGGCACCGCATTTGGGTTATTCACGGGCGGCGGGACAAGGACGGGCGGCGGCAATTCGGGTGGGCCCGGACGCAATATCGGTTGCGGCACAAGACCGCCGGGCGGAACAACCGCAGCTGCGGTGCGGGTGGCAGGCTGTGCCGCAACTTGGTCTGCTTCATTCCGGCTTTTGGCCAAGCTGCTAAAGGTTAAAATGGCCAGCAAGCCAATACCCACCACGCCCAATTTCATGCCCGGGGATAGACCATTTGGCATGGCCACCGGCGACAAAATCCGTTGGTTCGCTTCCTCAAGCGTATCAGCATCGATGGCGGTGCGCGGGTCAGTATTGCCCGATTTAAACATACTCACGGCTTGGCCTCCATCGATTTGCACCCAAAAATCCCGCATTTCTTCTTTGGCGCGCGTGGCTTGGGGGCATCTGCGCCGGGTGTCGGCACGGCATAGGCATCGTTAAAGATGATGGTGACTTCTTTGCCATGACGCAGCACAAATTGCGGCGCGATTTGTTCGACAACCGTATACGGCCCGCGCACCGCGAAGTTGACGATGCTTTCGCCGGCATCGGGCGTGATGCTGAAAATGGCAGGTGCCGCTGATCCAGCGGCAAAACGGAAATAGGTCGCTTTGCCGTCGTCAAACACTTGCTCAGGCACATTGGCCGTTGCGCCGTCATAGCTATAGGCGCGGTTCCACAATTCAGGCGGGGTCGAAATCAACGGCGGCGGCGTTGCCATATTGTCGGCGGCCGCGACTTTGGGTGGATAACGGAAGCGCACAGCGTAAATAATCTGGCCTTGCGGCACACGCAGGCCGGATTTGGCCAGCAGTTCCAAATTGTACCGCCGTACGTTTGTGATGATCGACAGGTTGGTCGCAGGCGGCAATCCCACGGGCTTCAGGAACATGACCGTTCCTGCGCCATTGGGGGTCACCTGCCAACCAGAGGCGTCACCAATGCCAACGGTTTCAATCTGTTCACCGGCCTCAAATTCCAGCATCATTTGATAGCCGGTATGGCCGGTCAGACGAATGATGGCATCGGGGTTGTAGTCCACATAGCGGATATTTGGCGCAACCTGCGCTGATGCTGCCATCGGCTGCAGGATAGCGACGCCCATCGCCATGGTGATAAAAGCGAGCCAATGATAATGTCGGGTCATGCAACGTTCCTAATGGCTTTAATCGGCGCGCGGACCGCATTGACGGGGCCCCGCGAAATGCGCCGGTCGGGATAATTGTTCTTTTGTCCTGCTGGATGGGCATCCGCATATGCCGGCTGCGGCAACAATATGCTGCGTGGGTTGCCCGGGCCCATATTTGCGGTTGCGGCGGCGGAACGCTCAATAGCGCCGACCAGCGACTGCATGCGTTCATTATACACGACATTGCTTGACGGCAGCGGGTCGGTGACGGCGGGCGCGGAAACGAGATTAGCCGCTGCGCGATGTTGCCCAAAGGGCAAGGTCCAGCCGCTGACAATCGTGCGGCCAATGCGGAATAGTTGCACCGCCACCGCCACCATGATGAGCACGATGACCAATATCGTCAAAGCCGCGCGCAATGAAAAATCACCCTGACCTGCCGACACATACATTTGCGTCAATATCGGCTCAAGTGCCGCCAGTGCCCCCGTTGATGTGATCATCGTCATAATGGGCACCAACGCCATCATGATCGCGGCACGGCCCCAGCCGACCGCTAAACCGCGCGTAGAGGGGAATAAACCCAGCACTGCAAAAACGGGGCCGAGGAGTAGCAACAGGCCCAGGATGATTTTCGCCACGACCAAGACACCAGCCGATGCCAGCACGAGGAATAATGCGCTGAACAACAGCATGTTGGGGCCAAGCGAGTCCTTTGGCGCGACAACAGCGGTGATATTGTTTGCGGTCACGGGAAGCGCTGCGGGTGCTGGCGCCGTTGGGTTTGTTGGCAGCATCTGTTCGGGCCGCGCGTCAAATTCGGTCCAGGCATCCGCAAGGTCGACCATGCGCCCCGACAGCATATCGACACGTTCGGTCATACCGCGCACATTGCCATCATTAGGGTTCATGGCGCGCACGATTTCGTGCGGCCCGTCGGTCAGCACGTCATATACCAAAACCTGATAGGTCGCCCAATTGCTCGTCAGCGCCAGCACGGCACCGATCATGATCATGCGCGGCATCATTTCGCCAACGCTGAGCGACGACCGTCCAAATATCAGCCGGTAGCCGATGATCGCGACGTAAATGGTCAGCGCAATGGTTAAGGCGACACTAAACACGCTGCCTTCGCCAAGCAAATTGGCATAGCCCGCCTGCACGGTCGACTGGACGTAACAATCGACGGCATTGACCATCGTTTCCGCCGAACCAGCCGCAGGGTTAAGGGCAACGCAATTTGCCATCAGCTTTGCATGCCCGTCCGGCTTGCGGCCGGCCACTGAGTCAACGTCCCGTCCTGCGCTGCCTGCAACAACATCGGCAACCATTCGGACGGCGCATCACCATGAACGCGGCGAAGCTCGTCCAGTTTGCGCACGCTGGCTTCACGGCCGGACAACACCGTGATCGCATCAGGCATATTGCCCATATCCAGACGCGCAACGACGCTGGTCCCGCCTTGCTTAATCAAAACGCAGCGTAAATGTTCGGGCAAGGAGCGTACGAGATCAAGTTCATGCGCGGTCAACCCAAAGCCGCCGCAATAATCGGATGCTTGCGCCTTCGGATTGCTCATGAACAATTGCGTTGCGGATTGTTCAATGATGGTTGCTGCGATCTTGCTTTCAATCGCATCGCTTGCGCTTTGTGTGGCAAAACCAACCACACCATTGCGTTTGCGAATGGTCTTCATCCAATCCTTCAGCCGGTTCACAAAGATGTCATCATCCAGCGCCTTCCACCCTTCATCGATGACAATCATCGAAGGGCTGCCGTCCAAACGTTCATCGACGCGGTGGAACAAATACATCATCGCGGGCGTGCGCAACGCTGGATT
>JBILBJ010000174.1:0-4074 GCA_044353705.1 Sphingorhabdus sp.
ACAAGGGCGCAAGCTTTGCGCGCTGCCATGCCGCATCGCCATATTGAGAAGCATGGAATATCGCGGCACGGCGGTGTAACCCGGCGTCGCAATCATGGGTGAAGCCAAAGCCACCGTGGAATTGGATCGCGCGGTCGGCGGCAAAGCTGTAGGTCGCATCTGCCGCGGCTTTTGCCATCCGCACGGCGATTTCGCCCATCCCCTGATCGCTAAAACTGTTCGCGGCGCTGTACAAATGCGACCGCGCTTTTTCATAGTCGACATAGGCGTCAACGGTCGGATGTTTGAGCGCCTGATACTCACCAATGATTTTGCCGAATTGTTTGCGCGTTTGCAGATAGCTGACGGTGTAATCGATCACGCTCTGCGCACCGCCGCACATTTCGGCGCTCTGCAACAGATTGGCGGCTTGCTCGACATGCGCCAATGTGGACGTGGCGCGCGCGACGTCCAGCAATGCGGCGCGGGGCACAGACAGTCCATCGAGCGACACCGCAAAGCTGCGCTTGGTTTCGTCAATGATGGATTCGCGGCGCAGGCGGCCAGCGACATCATCTGCGGTCAACGCGACAAGCGCTGCTTTGCCATCAAGCATGACCGATGCGATAATGACATCCGCGCTTTCAGCCCAAAGCACAAACAGCTTCTCGCCCGATAAAGCGACGCTGTCGCCATCAACCTTGGCCGTCGCGGTGATGTTCAGCAGATCCCAGTCGCCATGCGCTTCCGACAGCGCGAGTGTGCCAATCGCACCTTCGGCAAGCTTCGGGAGCCATTCAGTGCGCTGCGCGTCTGTTCCGCCAGCGATAATCGCCTGAGCCGCCAGCGTGGATGCGACGAACGGCGAAGCCATCAAATGCCGCCCCATTTGTTCCACCACCGGCACGACTTCAGCCATGGTCAGCCCGACGCCATTATGTGCCTCCGGAATGGCAATGGCCGTCCAGCCCAAAGCTGCAATTTCAGCCCAGATTTCGGCGTCATAGCCAAGATCGCTTTCCATCAACTTGCGGACGCGATCGATTGGTGATTTGTCGCGACAAAAGGTTGTCGCCACATCCAGCAACTCAATCTGCTCTTCGCTATATCCTAAGCCAGGCATCTGCATGTCATTCTCTCCTCGCGCCGTTGCATTCACTATGGCGCGAGGCGATGGACAAAATCAAGGCGATTTAACCGACCGGTTAAATTGCACCTTATGCCTGTTCGAGAACTTTGCGGCCTGGGCGTACTTTCATTTTGTGGCCGGTCTTGGTGGCGAGCGACACATCCTTGATCGTTTGCATAAACACCCACTCGTTCGTCGCAGCCTGCGGCGTCAGCGCCAAGTGCATGTAACCACGGTTGGATGTGTCCACCCAACGCAATTCCTGCTTATTGCCTTCAAGCAGCCCGCGCGCGACGGTGGACGGATCCGTTCCTTGCGTTGCGCTCTCAAAGCCGGGCGACGATACGCTGTGGCCGCCAAACTCTACACCGGCGGGTTTGCCACCTTGTGGCAGGTCAAAAGCCCATCCGTTGTGGCTGTCGCCTGTGATAACGACCAAGTTCGCGTCGGCGCGCTGCGCAGCGGCCAATATGCGTGAACGCGCCGCAGGATAGCCGCCCCAATTGTCGAGATTGTATGGCAGGCCAGCCTTCGCCGCAGCGATGCCTTGACGCACAAAGTTACGTGTGCGTTCGGGCGCATCTTTCGGGAACCAGTCAATGGCGGATTCTGGGGTGTAGTTATAGCCCATGTTGGTACCCGAGCCCAAGACAGTCCAAGTCGATGTGTTGCGGCCTATGCTGCGCGACAGCCATGCTTCCTGTTCCGAGCCAAACATGGTCATCGACGGATCTTGCCAAGCGCCGTCGCGAAACTCGGCAAAGGCCTTTGCCGGATCTGCCGCGCGCATCAGGTCTCCATGAAAATAGGGTTTGGAGCGCGCGACCGCCCGCGTGTCGGTGCGGTAATAAGTCGCAAGGTCGCCTATTGAATATTCTTTCCAAGGCTGTTCACCGACGGGCAACCATTCGCGCCAGACCTGCATCGCTGCATTGCGACGGGCATTCCAGTCGCCTTCGTCTACGCTATGGTTCTGCGCGCCGCCTTCCCAAGCGTCATTCGCTGTTTCATGGTCGTCGGTATTTACGATCATCGGGAAATTGGCGTGCAGTGCCTGCAATTGCTTGTCCGAACGATAGCTGGAATAGCGCAACCGATAATCCGCCAAAGTCAGAATTTCGTCAGCAGGAAAAATGCGCGCCGCAAATTTCGCGCCGCCATCATAACCACCGCGTCCATATTCATAGATATAGTCGCCCATGTGCAGCACAAGGTCGATGTCGTTGCGTGCTGCGGCATGGCCATATGCGTTGAATTCGCCAAAGCCCAAGTTCGAGCATGAAAACACCGCGATGTTGAAATTGGACGTTTTGCCCACGGGCAATGTCTTCGTACGACCAACGGGCGATATGCTGCCGTCGGGCGCAATGAAGCGGAACCAGTGCCATTTGCCCGGCGCGAGATTATCGACCGTAATCTTCACGGTGTGGTCGCGCCAAGGACCCGTTACCATTTGACCGCCGCCCGCTATTTTCGAAAAATCCTGGCTTTCGGAAATTTCGACGCGGACTTTGGATGGACCGCCGGTCGGATTTACATAACGTGTCCACAACAGCACGGAGTCGGGGCCAGGCTCTCCACTGGCAACATTATGCGTAAAACCGGTAAGGCCAAGCAGCGTCTGCGCCATGGCGGCTCCGCCCGGCAGCAATAAGCCACCAATGCCAAATCCTGCGGTTGCCAACAAATTGCGGCGATTGATAAAAAATGACATCCCTTGATCCCCCGATGACCCGATTCAATATACTGAGTATCGCGCTAGTCAGCGGCTGTTGCAACCTTGTGACATGAAATCGGTTCATGCCCGCTGATGATATATGAAGCGGTCACAGTTGCGTGCGCAGCGACCACAGTTCCGGAAAGGCGCGCTTGGACACGGTGCTATTCAAATAGCTCACGCCGGCTGTGCCACCCGTACCCGTCTTACCGCCAATGATACGCTCGACGGTCAGGACATGCTTGTGCCGCCACGTCGCCATTGCATCGTCCAGATCGACGAGCTTTTCGGCCATCTGGTACAATTCCCAATATGTGTCAGGGTTGCGATAGACCGTGAGAAACGCGGCTTCGACCTCCGGCGAAAACACATGCGCCTCGCTCCAGTCGCGTTCCAACAACGCAGACGGTATGTCTAACCCCGCGCGTGCCAAAGCGGCAATGGCATCATCCCAAATACTTGGGTTCATGAGTGCGTCGGTCATTGCCGCATGCGCATCTGGCCTGTCTTCCTGATATTTCAAAAATGCCGACGCTTTAAGACCGAGCAAATATTCCACTGTGCGGAACTGGTCCGACTGTAAGCCAGAGCTTGGCCCAAGGACATGCCGGAACCGTGTATATTCGGACGGCGTCATCGTCGACAACACGTCCCAGCTGAGCGTCATCACCGCCTGAATACGGCTGACACGCGCTAACGCCTTATAAGCAGGCACAAGCGCATCGTTCCGGATTTGCGATCGCGCCAGTTGAAGCTCACGGATGATTTGCTTCAGCCACAGCTCTTTGGTTTGGTGGATGATGATGAACAGCATTTCATCATCCAAATCGGACTGCGGATTCTGACAATCCAGAAGTCTGTCGAGCGCGAGGTACCGCGCATAGGTCATTGGGGTATCGGGTTGGGATGTATCGGCCATCCCGCAACCTTACTGTTTCAAATGAAACTATCCACCCACTTTTCGGCCAGTGCCTCGGCTTCAGCAACGCTGAACGGCGCGTTGCCCAAACTCAGTTCCAACCATAAACCATCGACCAACGCCGTCAGCGCCACCGCAGCCAGCCGTGTATCCTTCGGCGCGTTGGGACAGGCGGATATCAGCCGTTCAATATCCTGTCTGTTTTCGGCGTACAGCTCGTCATGAATTTGTCCGATTATGGGCGTCGTTCGCGACAGGCTCCAAAAGGCGAGCCATGTCGCGAGCAAAGCAGGGTCGGCAATGGGTTCACGAAAACTGGCGGTGATAAAC
>JBILBJ010000175.1:0-4033 GCA_044353705.1 Sphingorhabdus sp.
ATGGCAATACGACCACGACCGCAACGAACAGCGCGCTGGGTGATAGCCTGCAGGAAGCGGCTGCTGCATCGATCCTGAGCGCTACTGGCGGCTTTGGTGGCTTTGCTATGGATATCGGCAAAAATGCGGTCTTTGGCACGATTATCAATGCAATTGCCGCGGACACCGAATCCAACTTGCTGGCGACGCCGCATATTGTGACGCTGAATAACCAAAAGGCAAAGTTCCTCGTCGGACAAGAAGTGCCCGTGAGCAGCGGCGAGCAATTGTCCGCCAATTTCGAAAACGCCTTCCGCACGGTTCAGCGTCAGGAAGTCGGCATCAAGCTTGAGGTGACCCCGCAAGTGAACGCGCAGGGCGACGTGAAGCTGTTCCTGAAACAGGAAGTGTCGAGCGTTGCAGGGCCGGTGTCATCGCGCTCGAGCGACCTGATCCTCAACAAGCGCGAGTTTGAAACGACATTGACCGTTGGTGACGGACAATTGCTCGCCATCGGTGGTCTGCTCAATGATGATGAGCGCCGCACGATTGAGCGTATTCCGCTTTTGAGCGACATTCCGCTCATTGGCGAACTGTTCAAATCGCGCAGCCGTAGCCGCAGCAAAACCAATTTGATGGTCTTCATTCGCCCGACCATCTTGCGTAGCCGCGAAGATGGCGACCGGTTGACGGCACGACGTTATGACTATGTCCGCGACATGCAGTTGACGCGCAATCCAGATGCCGAACCAAGCATCGACGAATTGCTGCGCGATTATATGGGCGCTGTGCCACCGGTCGCGCCGGATGTTCGGACAAATGACATCATGATCGGTGCTGATGGCAAATTGACGCGGCCCCAGACAGGTGGCGCGTTGCAACCGGCGGAGGTCCCGGCAAGCGCGGTCTCGTCCGCCACTGGGGATCCGCAATCATGACATCGCACGAGGGGACGACCGAGCAAGCATCCAATATACCGGCGGAGGCAAACGTCGCAATTGCACCGGCTTTGATCGCGCCTCTGCTCGATTTGCCTTATGCCTTTGCCAAGGCGCATGGTCTGGTGCTGCGGCATGAAAGCGATGGTCGCATCGTTGTTGCGATGCGTGAGGGCGCTGATCCGCTGATGTTGTTGGAGGTCCGGCGCTATCTGTCGATGCCCTTCGATGTCGAAATGGCGGACAATGCGACCTTTGACCGTTATTTGTCCGACCATTATGCCATGGATGGCAGCGCGGCGGCGATGGCTGGCTCAATCGGAACCAATGACGGCGACCTGCTGTCCGATATGTTGCCGAGCGCGGACGATTTGCTCGACAGCGCCGATGACGCGCCCGTCATCCGTCTCATCAACGGCATCATTGCTGAGGCTGTCCGCCAGGGCGTATCCGATATTCACGTCGAGCCATATGAAACGGGCCTGGTCATTCGCATGCGCGCCGACGGCGTGTTGCAGGAACGCCTCCGCTTGCCTGCTAATGTCGCACCGGTTGTCGTCAGCCGTATCAAGGTCATGGCGCGCCTCGACATCGCCGAGCGCCGCATTCCGCAGGATGGCCGCATCGGTCTGACGCTGGGTGGCAAGCTTGTCGATGTGCGTGTGTCGACCCTGCCGAGCCGTGCAGGCGAACGCGTGGTCATGCGTATCTTGGATAAGGAAAACGCAGGAATTTCGCTCGATTTGCTTGGCATGTCGGAAGAAACGCTCAAAATCCTCAATGAGGCATTGGCCGAACCCAATGGCATTATATTGGTCACAGGACCAACGGGGTCGGGTAAAACCACGACCTTATATGCGGGCCTCAAGCGATTGAACGATGGCACGCGCAATATCCTCACCGTCGAAGATCCGGTGGAATATGCCGTGGAGGGCATCGGCCAGACTCAGGTGAATGCCAAGGTCGGTATGACTTTTGCCGCAGGATTGCGCGCCATACTGCGTCAGGATCCCGATGTTGTCATGGTCGGCGAAATCCGCGATCGTGAGACGGCCGATATCGCGGTGCAGGCTGCGCTGACGGGGCACCTTGTGCTCACCACCGTGCATACCAACGATGCACTCGGCGCGATTACCCGGATGCGCGATATGAAGGTGGAGCCATTTCTGCTCGCCTCCACCTTGCGTGCTGTCGTCGCCCAGCGCTTGGTCCGTCGCTTGTGCCCAAGTTGCCGCCAGACGGTTCAGGCCGACGGTAACGCGGCGTCGTTGTTGGGCTTTGACAAGGGGACAGCGGTCTACAAGGCCGTTGGCTGTCCAGAGTGCAACAACACAGGGTTCCAAGGCCGCATCGGGGTGTTTGAAGCGGTCCGTGTCGACGACACCATTCGCCGTCTCATCAACGATGGCGGTGACGAAGCCATCCTTGCGCGTCATGCTTTTGTGAACCAGCCCAATTTGAGCGCAGCCGCGCGCAAACTGGTGCGTGCGGGCCATACGACACCCGAAGAAGCGATTCGCATTTCGCGCCGCGAAGACATTGTAGATGCCTGAATTCGCATATCATGCGATTGACCCTGATGGCCGCGAACAGCGCGGACGGATCGCTGCGGCCAATGATGATGCCGCGCGCGATCGCCTGACGTCCAAGAATCTCTATATTGTGAGCGTCGCACCCGCGCCAGCGCGCGCGGCTTTACTCGCCAGCCTGCCGATTAAGCGGCAGCCGCGTTTGAATGCCAAGCAGCTGACTTTGTTTACCCGGCAATTGTCGTCATTGGCGCAGGTTTCCCCGCTGGAGGAAGCGTTGCGGACGATTAGTCGCCAGAGCGAGCAGCCGCATGTCCGGCAGATACTGACGGAAGTGCATGCAGGCGTGGTAGAAGGGCAGCGCCTGTCCGAAGCCATGCGCCGTGAAGGCAACAGCTTTCCGCCATTATACCGCGCAATGATTGCCGCGGGTGAGGGGGCGGGCACATTACCGCTTATTACGGAACGTCTTGCGGTATTGCTCGAGCGGCAGGCCGAAATGCGCGGCAAGTTGATTGGTGCGCTGGCCTATCCGGCAATTTTGTCACTGGTCGCCATTCTGGTGGTCATGGGCCTCATGGTCTCGGTGGTCCCGCGTGTTGTTGAACAGTTTGACAATGTCGACCAGCAACTGCCGCTGATTACGCGCATCGTCATTGGCATATCGGCGTTTTTGGCGAATTATTATTGGGTGATTGTTATCGCTGTCATCCTTGGGGGCTTGCTGTTTGCGCAAGCGCTTAAGCGGCCCGCGTTTCGCCTGTCGGTGGATCGCAATGTTCTGCGCATTCCCTTGCTTGGGAAGCTGCTGCGCAACCTGCACGCTGCACGCATGGCGCGCACGTTGGCCACGATGGTTGCCAGCCGCTTGCCGTTGCTGGAGGGCCTGCGCCTGACGGGCGGCACCATTCGCAATAAAGTGCTCTCCGCCGCCAATGACGATATCGTGGAATCGGTGCGGAGCGGGGGCAGTCTGTCGGGTGCCATGCGCACGAGCGGCGTTTTTCCTCCGCTGCTGGTATATTTGACCGCAAGCGGTGAGAGCGCCGGGCAGTTGGATATAATGCTCGAACGCGCGGCGGAATATCTTGAGCGCGAATTTGATAATTTCACCAGCACCGCACTGTCGCTTCTCGAACCACTCATCATCGTGGCAATGGGCGGCGTTGTTGCTGTCATCATATTGGCAATTTTGCTGCCTATCCTTCAACTTCAAAACCTCACGGGACTTTAGTCATGCTCCGCATCATTTTTAATCTGTTCACCGACACAAGCCGCCCGTCAGCGAAATTCAGCCGCAAGGCTGCGGCGGCACAGCGTAATGGCTTCACCTTGGTCGAAATGATGGTGACCTTGTTCATTCTGGCGCTGCTGACGACCATCGTCGCCCTCAACGTCTTGCCAAATCAAGACAAAGCAATGGTGCAAAAGGCAAAGGCCGACATCGCGGTTTTGGGACAAGCGCTTGAGACATATCGTTTGGATAATCTGACCTATCCAGATGCCGGTGCCGGATTGCAGGCTTTGGTCACGCCGCCTGCCGCTGCTGGTATGCGCAGCGCGGGTTATATCAAAAAACTGCCGTCC
>JBILBJ010000176.1:0-4030 GCA_044353705.1 Sphingorhabdus sp.
TCTGACGCATACGCATGCGGGTGCGTTGCTGGACGCGTTCGATGGCGGCTTCCGCCGTCAGGCCGCTGTCGATGGCCTCGTTAATGCGGCGGCTCCAGCCTTCGTCATATGCAAACATTTTATAGGTCGCGATGACTTCTTCATGCTCGCCGCCCGTGCCGAAATCAATTTGGCTGGCCATGCGGTCGATTTGTTCGCGCATTTTGTCAAAGGCGGAATAGACGCGGTGACGCTCGGCTTCGATATCCTCAGCGACGGTATGTTCAATACGGACATTGGGCTGGTGAAAAATGGCAACGCCAGCCGCCGCGCCCTTTACAAGCGGCAGGCCCGTCAGGCTAATCGTGCCGGTGTCATTTTCGCCCCGCGCGCTTGGCTCGTCGACAAGGTCTGCATTGGCGATCAGTTCTGACAGCACCATGGCCACGGTCTGAAGCGCCTCAATTTCGACCTCTTCATATTTCCGTGGTTCGACATGTTGCACGGCCAATACGCCAACCGCGCGTTCGGAACGCACAATCGGCACGCCTGCAAAGCTGTGAAAGCGTTCTTCGCCTGTTTCGGGGACATAACGGAAATTCGGGTGGGCTGCGGCCTCATCCAAGTTCAACGTTTCGACATTTTCCGCAATCGTGCCGACAAGGCCTTCGCCTAAGCCGAGGCGGGTGATGTGGACAGCCGCTTCGTTCAATCCGCGCGTCGCAAATAATTCAAGCGCACCGTCGCGCAACAGATAGATCGAGCACACTTCGCTCGACAGCGCTTCACCAATGATGTTGACCACATGGTTCAATTTGCCTTGCGCATGGTTTCGCGAGGCCATCACTTCGTGAAGACCGGTCAGTATGTTGCGGGCGGAACGGGTAGCGCTTTCCATATGCCCCATCTAGCAGAGACACAAAAGGCAAGCGATACCCCGCTTGAAATAATTCGTAGTCAGCCAGTTACGGCCGAACCCTGCATAAGTACGTCTTTAAGATGCAGTTTCTGTTTCTTCAGGCTCAGAATGACGTTGGTGTCAGGAAAAGGTCTGTTTTCTTCATGTTCGAGCTTTTGCTCAAGATCAGCATGTTTGCTGCGAAGTGCGGACAGATGATTAATATTCACATCATTCTCCTTCAGTGTGAGACTCGGTGGTCCAACAGCCGAAGTAAATCACGAAATGTGCCGCGAGTCTTGCCGATAATTTTCCGTTTGGCGGACGCCAAAATCATGCCCCCGCAATCATGCCCGCTTTTAACGATGACTTGTTTGCGCGACTCTGGTTAGAAGGGGGAATGAACGACGACGGCTACCAGCAGCAGCTTGAACAACTGAAGATTGAGCATCGTGACTTGGATGACGCTATTGCGGCGTTGACGATGCAAACGGTCGTTGATCAGCTGCAGATTGCACGTCTGAAAAAGAAGAAGCTGATATTGAAAGACCGGATCATGCGTCTTGAAGATCAGCTGGTACCCGACATTATCGCCTGACCCGTTACCGTTCCAAACGTTTACAATTGCGCGATGATTGTTTCATACCGGCACACTCGCAATATGTTGCCGCGATGGAATCGTTTGCACTAACATCGGGGCATAGGCCGTGCCATAAAAGCGCATGAGCAACGCACAACTCGAACTAACCCCGTTATTGGTGGATTCTCTATACACAGAAGCGATGCTGCTGGCCGATGAAGCGCGCGCCTGTTTTGACCGCAGCTTTGATGCGGGGCATCTGTCTCCGGAGATTGCGGTCGCCTTTTCTTGCGAGTCTCTCAAGGTCACCACACGCCTGATGCACAGCATTGCGTGGTTATTGAATCAAAAGGCATTGCGGGCTGGCGAAATAACCGATAGCGAAGCGCAAAATGAAACCAACAATCTGGGCTATGCGCCGGCCAGCGATGGGCCGCTGGTGCTGCAATTTCCCCTAGAGACGCAAGCGCTGATCGGCGCGAGCGAAGAATTATATGTCCGGCTTCAACGGCTCAGCGAAAAAATGCGCGCGCCTGTTCCGCAGGCGTCGGAACCACATGCCATGCGCGACCGTTTGCGCGCCTCTTTTTAAGCGTCGAACTGCAGGCTGGCCAAACGGGAATAGAGGCCGCCTGCCGCGCTAAGGGTCGCATGGTCGCCTTCCTCAACAATCTGACCTTGGTCCATCACAATGATGCGGTCTGCGGACCTTACGGTGGCCAGACGGTGGGCAATGACGATTGTCGTGCGATCCTTCATCAGCATGTCGAGCGCGTCTTGAACAAGGCGTTCGCTTTCGGCATCCAGAGCGCTCGTCGCTTCGTCCAATAACAAGATCGGCGCTTGCCGCAGGACAGCGCGCGCGATCGCAATCCGCTGGCGCTGCCCACCCGAAAGCCGGGCGCCACCTTCGCCCAAATATGTGTCGAGCCCTTGTGGAAGTTCGCGCAGGAAATTGGCTGCATTGGCCTGTTCTGCCGCCGCCCAAATGGCATCGTCATCGGCCAGCCAGTTGCCGTAACGCAGATTGTCGCGTGCTGAAGATGCGAACAATACCGTCTCTTGCGGAACATAGGCCATGCGCGCCCGCACTTCGGCTGGATCAGCGCTGGTGAGTGCTACGCCGTCAATACGAATAGCTCCGGTTTCTGGATCGTAAAACCGCTGTGCAAGCTGAAACAGCGTCGATTTGCCCGCGCCTGACGGGCCGACAACAGCAACCGTTTCGCCCGGGCTTACTTTCAGGTTGAAATTACTGAGCGCGGATACTTCGGGGCGTGTGGGATAGCGAAAACTGACATTCTGAAACTCCAGCTGTCCGCGCGGTGGCACAGGCAACGCTATAGGCTTAGCGGGTGGAGCGATATTTGGTTCTGCGGCCAGAAGTTCGGCGAGCCGTCCCGACGCACCGGCTCCGCGCACCAGATCACCATAGACTTCGGTAAGAGCACCAAATGCGCCCGCGACTAGGCCTCCGGTGAGTACAAATGCGGCAATCGTGCCGCCGGTCAATCGGCCTTCGACAACGTCAATCGCGCCCTTCCACATCAGCAATGTAATTGCGCTGAAAATCAGGGCCATGACGATTGCGGTCATGAATGCGCGCAGACGAATACGCTTCTTGGCGGTGCTAAAGGTGGCTTCGACGCTACCACTAAACCGTTCGCCTTCGCGCCCCTCTTGTCCAAAGGCTTGCACGATCCGCATGGCACCCAGTGTTTCCGAAACCATGGCCCCAACGTCGGCAATCCGGTCCTGACTTGCCCGTGAGGCAGATTGCAATTTTCGTCCGATCAGTACGATGGGCAGAACGATGACGGGAATGGCAATCAAAAGGCCGATGGCCAACTGCGGTGCAAGGGTGAATAAATAGACGACGCCGCCGATGCCCATCACGATGTTCCGAAGCGCGACCGAGACTGTTGTGCCGACAACCTGTTCGATAACGGCTGTATCGCTTGTCATCCGGCTGGCGATTTCCGCGGGACGGTTATGTTCGAAAAAGGCGGGGCTTTGGCGCAGCAGGTTGCGGTTCACAGCAAGGCGGATATCAGCAACCGTGCGTTCCCCGAGCCAGGATACAAAGTAAAAACGAAACGCAGTGGCAGTGGCCATAACGGCTACGATTATCAGAAGATATTCGAACCAGCGGGCAATATCCGACGAGTCTCCACCTGCAGCAAATCCGCGATCGATGACCAAGCGGAAGCCTGCAGGGATGGCAAGTGTGGCCAGCGCAGCAACAGTGAGCGCGAGCAACGCAAACATAATTTGCTTCGGATAGGCCGAGGCATGCTGCCAGACCATACGCAGATTGCCGAGCTTTTTGGAATTCGTTGGTGGGGCGATCTCGGTCGTTTCGGCTGAAACGGAAGTTGCGTTAGCAATTGGCAAATCTGCGGATGTTTCATTCATGCTCAGCCGCGTAGCAGGGCGCTGCGATACTCACAATTGTAGACAGGAAAACGGCTTCACTTTTTCATGGTGCAATGCACAATAAACGCTTATGGCTTCCACAAGAATGCCCTATTTTTTGGGTCCGAAAGACGGAAATCTAAGGATTGCAGATGCTT
>JBILBJ010000177.1:0-3999 GCA_044353705.1 Sphingorhabdus sp.
CGTCGGCTTTGGCAATCAAACCACACGCCTTGGCTTCAACGTGCCGCCACGCGAATGGCGCAGGGCCGCGCACAAATGTGCCGATGCGATTTATTCGCGCCTCACCGGAGAGCTGCCGTTCTTTGACAGTCGCATTGCCTACATTGCCGAAACCGGCCCCAAGGGCAAACGCGTCAAACGCCTGGCGATCATGGATTCAGATGGCGCAAACCACCGCTTCATTACCAACGGCCAGTCAACGGCGCTGACGCCGCGTTTCTCGCCCAACTATAAATCGATCCTATATCTGTCCTATGTCGACGGCAATCCACGCATCTATGTCTATGATATTGATGCCGGTCGGCAGCGGTTGATTACGCAATCGCGCAACCCGACCTTTGCCCCGCGCTGGTCGCCCGATGGGAAAACCATATTATATTCCATGGCGGTTGCGGGGAACACCGACATCTACAAGATTTCGGCAAGCGGCGACGGTACGCCGGTCAAGCTGACAACATCCCCCGGCATCGATGTCGGGGGAAGCTTCTCCCCCGATGGTCGCCAGATTGTATTCGAAAGCGACCGGTCGGGCAGCCAGCAAATCTATGTCATGAACGCTGACGGATCCAACCAAAGGCGGATCAGCTTTGGTTCGGGGCGTTATGCGACCCCTGAATGGAGCCCGCGTGCGGACCTGATTGCCTATACCCGCATTGCGGGCGACTTCCGCGTGGGCACGATGCGCCCCGATGGTTCGGGCGAACGGCTGTTGACCGACAGCTGGCAGGATGAGGCCCCGACATGGGCGCCAAATGGCCGCGTCATCCAGTTTTTCCGCACCGCCAAGGGCAGCGGCAAAACCAGTATTTGGCAAGTCGACCTCACAGGATCGAACGAACGCAAATTGCCGACGCCGGTTGACGGATCGGACCCCGCATGGGGACCGGTATTGCCGTGAGTGCGTTTACAGCATATTTCTGATAAAGATTCCGCTATACAGATGCGGGTAAGCCGAAGGAGAAGACCATGAAGACGAACACTATCAAGATCGCCGCCATATTGCTGGCATCGACCGCACTCGTTGCAGGCTGCGGCAAGAAAAAGGTCGAGGAACTGCCACCTGCGGCCGAAGGCACCGATTATGGCCAGCCCCAACCAGCCCCAGAAGCCCCTGCTAGCCAGATCGTTCCGGGCAGCCAGGAAGATTTCCTTCAACAAGTTGGCCAATTTGGCGACCGCATATTGTTTGAAACCGATCGTTTCAATGTGGATGCCGAAGATCAGGCGACGTTGCAGCGTCAGGCGCAGTGGCTCGCCCGTTATCCCAACGCCCGCATCACCGTGGAAGGCCATGCTGACGAACGCGGAACACGCGACTACAACCTCGCGCTCGGCGAACGCCGCGCCAATGCTGCCAAAAATTACCTGACCTCAATCGGTGTCGACGCAAGCCGCATCGAAACCGTCAGCTATGGCAAAGAACGCCCATCAGCCTTGGGTTCGGACGAACAAGCCTGGGCACAAAACCGCCGTGCGGTGACGGTTACCGTTCAGTAAATATCAAATCCTCCCCGTCGACATGCGATGGGGAGGATGCTTTCATCGAAACGCATAGCCTTTTTACATAGCGTTTCTTGACAAGGCTTTTCACTTTCGCACATCTTGTGTGAAATTTTGGGGGCCGCAATTTCATGCACGACGACCTATCTCAACGGCATAGCGCATTTCGTTTCCATGGCAGTTGGCTGGAATTTGCCCGCATCGCCTTTCCCAACCTTTTGCTGACCATTGTCACGCTCGGCATATATCGGTTTTGGGCAACCACCCGCGAACGCGAATATCTGTGGAGCAAGACGGACTTCATTGATGAGCGTCTGGAATGGACGGGCAAGGGCATGGAGCTTTTTGTCGGCTTCATCATGGCTTTCCTGCTGATCGGCCTCCCCCTCATCGTCATTCAGTTGATATCGCAGGGGCTGATTTTCCGCGGCGAGGCAATCCTCGCGGCAGTCATGACCCTGATGATGTTCCTGCTGCTATTTTACCTGACGGGCGTCGCATATTTCCGTGCGCTCCGGTACCGGCTGAGCCGAACCTATTGGCGCGGTATCAGAGGGGGTAGCGACGACCCCGGTTTTCAATATGGCGTCGCCTATATGTGGAAAAGCGTCTTGGGTTGGCTGCCCATTTTCTTGGGCGTGCCATGGGCGATGATTTCCCTTTGGAATGACCGCTGGAACGCCATGAGCTTCGGGCCGCATCGCTTTTCAGCAACGGCCGAGTGGAAGCCGCTGATGAAGCGTTATTTGTTATTCTATCTCGTACCGTTTTTGGTGTTCATAGGTGCCGTGGTGTTTGGCATCAGCATGGCCGCTTCGGGTGGGACGTCCAGCACACTTGGAAGCACGGGAATGGCGGTTGGTGCGATATTTGCGATCATCGCCGTCCTCTCATTGTACATCGTGCTCCCGCTGGCTGCGCTTGCATATTACAGCAAATATTTCCGCCTCGCGGTCGGTGGCTTGCGTTTACACAATCTGGAATTCGACTTCCGCGCACGGGCACCGGACTGGATCCTGTTCTTCCTCGCCAACATGGCGATTGTCATCTGCACCTTGGGCATTGGCTATGTCTTCATGCCGTACCGCAACTGGAAATTCTTCGTCGACCATATGGAAGCCTATGGCGAGATTAACATCGACGATCTGACCCAGTCGGAAACCGTGGTGGCCAAGCATGGCGAAGGCTTGCTCGACGCATTTGATGTGGGGGCGATTTAGCCAATGTCTGCCTTTTTCGACGCGTGGCATTATGACGGCAAAAGTGCCGTGCGACGCAAGGTTGAGGTGCAGATCATTGCTGCGCAATTCTTCTTGTTGGAAACCGAACGGCGACATGGCCCGTTCGCCTTTGCCGATGTCGAATATGTCACGCATAAGGATGATGCCGACGTCTATGGATTAAAGGGAGCGGACGGATGGCGGTTAATGCTTTCCGGGCCAGTGCCGACGGACCTCAACGCTATGCTGCCGGCACCGCGCAATTATAGCGGTTGGGTGGACAGGCTTGGCTTTGGCAAAGCGGCGGTCGCCTTCACCTTAGCCAGCGCCGCGGCGGTTGCTGTCGTTCTTTTGAGCCCGCAATGGCTGGCACCACTGATCCCCTCCAGCATTGACGAAAAACTTGGCGATGCGCTTGTGGGCGATTTCGGCGGTCGGTTCTGCAGCACGCCAGCTGGAGACGCAGCACTGAAAAAGCTTGTCGCGTCGCTCGATGCCCATCCGGACGACTTGCAGGTGGAGGTCGCCAAAATTGACATGATAAATGCGGTGGCGCTGCCCGGTGGCAATGTCATCCTGTTCGACGGCCTCGTCAAACAAGCGCGCTCGCCCGATGAGGTTGCTGGCGTATTGGCGCATGAAATCGGCCATGTCCGTGAAAAGCATGTGATGCAGGCTTTGCTTCGCCAAATGGGCCTTGCGGTCGTTCTGGGTGGCATTGATGGCAATAGCGGCGCGCTGGTCAACAACATGCTGTCTATGAGCTACAGCCGCGATTCCGAAGCGGAGGCCGACGCCCATTCGATGAAAGCGCTTCGCGGTGCCAATATCTCGCCCATTGGCACTGCGTCATTTTTTGACCGGCTTTCCAAAATGGATGGCAGCGCAAGCTCCAGCACATCGGACAATGGCATAGCCGGATATATGTCGAGCCACCCGCTGTCGCGGTCCCGCAAAGACGCGTTTGAGAAGAGCATCGTTAAAGGCAAAAACTATAAACCCGCCTTAACCCCGACCGAGTGGACGGAGTTGAAAACAATGTGCACGCAGGATCGCAAAGCGAAATCGGGCTTCGGCTTTGATTTTAACTGATCCGCAAGCTACAACGGTCCCATAATCCAATCATGGCTTGATGCATCAAGAAAGGCTCCCATGTTCAACCGCCTCTTTGTCGAACATCCCAAAAGCGTCGATGAAACTTATGTCGAACATTTTGGCGTCGCCAGCCGATTTGGTTTTG
>JBILBJ010000178.1:0-3997 GCA_044353705.1 Sphingorhabdus sp.
CATTTGCGGTGTTTTTAAAACCGCCAACGGCAGCTGAAGCTAAACTTTATCCGCATATAAAAGGCAGCCGGGGGCAACGCGTTCCAAAATGACGTTGATGTCATTTTTGGCGAAGGCAAAACAACCCTGGCTGCGGCCAATCTTGCCCTGATCTTGGATCAGAGACTGGTTCACATACCATGCCGGATGAATAACAATCGCGCGGGCTTCGGCTTGGTCATTCTGCGGATCCAAGCCAATGAGGCGGCGAGACTCGCCATATTGGCCGATATAGGTATCGCTGACGAGGTAGCTGCCAGCCGATGTCGCTTCGGACCCATGAACGTTGGAGAAATTCTGCACCCATCCGCTATGGCTAGGGTCAGAACCTTTTCCATGGGCCACCAGATAGTGCGTGGATGAACCGTTACGCAAATCCACGACGTAAAAACGAGGGTCGCGTGACGGTTTCGAAAAATCAGCAAGTGCGATGAGGTCGTGATTGCGAATGCGGTTTTTATGCATGTCCAGCGCGGCTTTGGCGCGGCTGAGCAGTAAAGGCGAGGGAGCCCCGGCGCCGTTGCTGCCTGTTCCCGGAGCAAAAACGATATCTGTCGCGGTCGATGGCGCAGCAAGCAAGCTGGCACCGGCAATGGCGGATTGGATAAAATGTCTGCGACCAATGATCATGACAAAGAGATAGGGATGAATGCTTGCAAGCAACAGTGGCCCACAGGCGTTTCGACGCAAAACTAGGACAGTTAACCTCATTGCTCCAAAGGTTGTGTTACGGATTGGAGCGAAATTAACATCGAATTCATCTGCGTTGTTTGCTAAGATGCCTGAAATGCAGTGTGTTGCTGTATCTTGAGGGTTTAAAGCGTATTCCATGAAATTGAACGCGGGCATCCGGACATTGCACGTCATGTGTGCCCTTGCGCTGTTCGCGAGCGCGCCCGGCGCTGTCACGGCGCAGAACACTGTTCCAGCTGTGCCGACGAACATGCCGGCTAGCCCTGCTGTGGTCCCTGAAAGCGTGGTGACGCCGCCGGTTGTTGTCCCACCTGAAAGCAAACCGCCCGTCGTTACGCCTGCACCGAAACCCGTCCCCAAAAAGGGGCCAGTGGATAGGCTGAAGCCCGGGCAGTATGTGTGGATTCCGCAAGACCGCTATGAGGGGCCGATGAAAATTGTCATCGTGCTGGATACGCAGCGGGTCTATGTATTCCAAAATGACAAGCTGATTGGCTTCAGCACGATTTCGTCAGGCAAAAAAGGCAAAGAAACGCCCATTGGTGCTTTCAATATTCTGCAAAAAAATGTCGATCACAAATCCAACCTCTATAGCAATGCCCCAATGCCTTATATGCAGCGGCTGACTTGGGACGGGATTGCCATACACGGCGGCCATCTGCCGGGATATCCAGCCTCGCATGGCTGCATTCGCTTGCCACTGCCATTTGCGAAGGCATTGTTTGCGATCACGAAATTGGATCAGGAAGTGGTGGTATTGAAGGATACATCGACGCCGGTAAAGCGGACTCCGCCCAAGCCAGAACCAACGGTTGACCCTGCGCCTGCACCCGTGACTGGCGATACATTGGCCGACCCATCCGCCACCCCGCCTTCTTCGCCGCCAAAACCCGACACGCGCACTTAAACGCAAGCTATGTTACGTCGCAGCAGGGGTAACTTCGCCAATTGACGTTTACGCTAACGTAAAGTAGTGACGCTAGTGCACACAAGAGGAAAGGCGCCATGGAATCAATTACGCGCGACGAAAGGCGGGCCGATGCGACCATCGATACGCCAGACGCATTTAACCGCGATTCATTCACAATTTCGGATCTTTCGAGCGAGTTTGATGTAACCGCGCGGGCCTTGCGCTTTTACGAAGACCAAGGCTTGATTTCACCGGAACGTTTGGGGCTTGCCCGCATTTATTCCAAGCGCGACCGCGCGCGGCTTGCTTGGATATTGCGTGCTAAGCGCGTTGGTTTCAGCCTTGCTGAAATCCGGGAAATGATTGACCTTTATGACTTGAACGATGGCCGCAATATTCAGCGCCGCGTGACCATTGAAAAATGCCGTGACAGGATCAATCTGTTAAAGGCGCAGCGTGACGATATCGAAAGCGCTATTCACGAGCTTACCGAATTTGTTTCAACCGTCGAAAAGGCAGAGGCGGCAGATAAATCTGCCACCGCCTAATTTGATATTTCCAGCCAATTAAGGATCGAAAATGCCAAGCTACACCGCCCCCGTTCGCGATATGCAGTTCATTCTCAACGAAGTATTGGCTGTTGAGCGTTTCGCCAATCTGCCCGGCTTTGAAAATGCCAGCGCGGATATGGTCGACGCGATCCTGACCGAAGGCGCCAAATTTGTAGAGGGCGTTCTTTTCCCGTTGAACCAGGTCGGCGACTTGCAAGGCTGCACGCGCCATGAAGATGGCAGCGTCACCACGCCTGATGGCTTCAAAGAAGCCTATAAGCTGTACTGTGAAGGCGGCTGGGGCACATTGTCAGCGCCAGTGGAGTTTGGCGGCCAAGGCATGCCGCACATCGTCTCCATGGCGTTTGAAGAGCTTATGGCAAGTTCAAACATGGCGTTCGCAATGTATCCGGGGCTTACCCAAGGCGCGGTATCGGCGATCTTGGTAAAGGGCAGCGACGAACAGAAAGCCAAATATGCGCCGAATATGATTTCGGGCAAATGGGGCGGGACAATGAACCTGACCGAACCGCATTGCGGAACCGATCTTGGTCTCATCCGCACTAAGGCTGTGCCCAATGACGATGGCAGCTATGCGGTTTCCGGAACGAAGATTTTCATTTCGTCGGGCGACCATGACCTGACCGAGAATATCATTCATCTCGTCTTGGCCAAAACACCCGGCGCACCGGACAGCGTCAAAGGCATTTCGCTGTTCATCGTGCCCAAGTTCCTTGTCAATGATGATGGCTCGCTTGGCGCGCGGAACAGTTTGTCCTGTGGTTCGATCGAACATAAAATGGGTATTCACGGCAATGCGACCTGTGTCATGAATTATGACGGTGCGACGGGTTATCTTGTCGGTGAAGAACATAAGGGCCTCGCGGCCATGTTCATCATGATGAACATCGCGCGTCTGGGCGTTGGCCAGCAAGGCCTTGGCATTGCCGAGGTCGCTTACCAAAATGCCGTGCATTATGCGCAAGATCGCCGTCAGGGCCGCGCGCTGACCGGTCCGCAGGATCTGGAACAGAAAGCCGACACCCTGTTCGTGCACCCGGATGTGCGCCGCATGTTGATGGATGCCAAGGCGTTTACAGAAGGTATGCGCGCCTTGTGCCTGTGGGGCGCTTTGCAAGCCGATTTGCTGCACCATGCGCAAACCGAGGAAGAGCGGCAGATGGCGGACGACCTGTTGTCGCTGCTGACGCCCGTCATCAAGGGCTATGGCACAGACAAGGGCTATGAAGTCGCGACCAATGCGCAGCAAGTCTATGGCGGCCATGGTTACATCGCCGAATGGGGCATGGAACAATATGTGCGCGATGGACGTATTGCGATGATTTACGAAGGCACCAACGGCGTACAGGCAATGGACCTTGTTGGCCGGAAGCTGGCGCAAAATGGTGGCCGGGCAATTCAGGCGCTTTTCAAGATTGTCGACGATGAATGTGCGGCCGCAAAGGGCGGGGCGCTTGCGGATTTCGCAACCCGTCTTGAAAAAGCCAGTGGCGATTTGAAGGCATCGACCATGTGGTTCATGCAAAACGGCATGGCCAATCCGAACAACATCGGCGCGGGCGCGCATCATTACATGCACATCATGGGCATCGTGGCGCTTGGCCTACAATGGCTGCGCATGGCGGAATCGGCGCAACGCGCGCTTGATGCAGGCACTGGCAATGCGGCGTTCTACGAAACCAAATTGGTAACCGCGCGCTATTTTGCGGAGCGGTATCTGCCCGATTGCGGCGCGCTTCGTCGCAAGATTGAAGCTGGCAGTGAGGCGTTAATGGCCTTGTCG
>JBILBJ010000025.1:0-13125 GCA_044353705.1 Sphingorhabdus sp.
CGAATCTGCTAGCCCGATTTTGTCAGAAAATTTAACAATATAAGGGGACAGCATGCGCATCTTGATCGTCGAAGACGAACCCACATTGGGCAAGCAACTGAAGTCCACCCTTGAAGGTGCTGGCTATGCGGTTGATTTGTCGACCGACGGCGAAGACGGCCATTATATGGGTTCGACCGAAAATTATGATGCGGTCATTCTTGACCTTGGCCTGCCCGAAATTGACGGCCTCACGGTTCTTGATCGCTGGCGCAAGGAAGGCCGAAAATTCCCTGTTCTGGTGCTGACGGCGCGTGACAGCTGGTCCGACAAGGTTGCTGGTCTTGACGCGGGTGCGGACGATTATTTGGCCAAGCCGTTCCAGACCGAAGAGCTGATTGCCCGCCTTCGTGCGCTCATCCGCCGCGCATCGGGTAATGCGTCGTCTGAACTTACCGTTGGCGAGGTTCGCCTCGATACGCGCTCAGGCCGTGTCACGCTGGGTGGCCAGCCTGTGAAGCTGACCGCGCAGGAATATAAATTGCTGTCGTACCTGATGCACCACAAGGGCAAGGTTGTTTCGCGGACCGAGTTGATCGAGCATATTTATGATCAGGATTTCGACCGCGATTCCAACACGATTGAAGTGTTCGTAACGCGCATCCGCAAAAAGCTTGGCCAAGATGTGATCTCGACGATCCGTGGCCTTGGCTATAGCCTTGAGGAACCGGTCAGCTGAACCCGCCGGTCGCCAAGAAAACGGCCAATCAAGCACCGACGTGGCGAAGCCAGTTTCAGAGCACGGGTTCGCTGACCCGCCGGATGATTCTGACGGCTGCGGCGTGGATTACGATTTTGTTGATCGGCGGCGGTGCCGCGCTTGACCGCGTGTTGGTCAATTCGGTCGAGCAGAATTTTGACAATCAGTTGGAATATGTGCTGACCGCGATGATTGCTTCTGCGGAAATCGGTCCCGATGGTGAAATCCGGATGAACCGCCCGTTGGGCGACCAGCGCTTTCTTGAACCCAATAGCGGCCTGTATTGGCAAATTACCGGCAACGGCGCGATGCCATTCCCATCCCGGTCATTATGGGACCGCGCATTGAGCGCGCCGGCCAATCATAACGACCAAGCCGTCCATTTTCGGGATAGTAACGAGTTTCGTGACGAACCGCTGCGCATTGCCGAACGCGCAATCAGGCTCCCCGATTCCGACATCGCATGGACTTTCATGGTCGCGCAAAGCCGTGGCAGCCTTGATCGGCAAATCATCGAGTTACGGTCCGTTCTGGTAACGAGTTTTCTTTTGCTCGGTCTTGGTCTCATTATCTTGGCCGCGCTCCAGACATTTTATGGCCTATGGCCGCTGCGTGCAGTGCGCAAAGCGATTGCGCAGATGCGCAGTGGCCGCGAAAGCCGGGTTACCGACGCCTTGCCTGACGAAGTCATGCCGATGGTGAACGAGCTGAATGCCTTGCTTGACCATAATGAGAAGCAGGCCGAAGAATCGCGGCGTCATGCCGGGAACTTGGCGCACGCGCTCAAAACACCGCTCACGGTCATCATGAACAGTGCCACCGCGCAATCACCCGACCTCGCCGACACCATTATTCGCGAAGCCACGACGATGCGGCGTCAGGTGGACCACCATCTGGCGCGTGCGCGTGCTGTAGGACGGCGCGGGCATAGCCATAGCCGCGCGCAAGTGTGGGACAGCCTTGGGTCCGTCGAACGCGCCGTCAGCCGCCTATATTCCCACGTCCGGCTCGACATGGCAGGCGACAAAGAAATTGCCGCGCGTGTCGAACGGCAGGATCTCGATGAAATGCTCGGCAACGTGATCGAAAACGCAGCCAAATATGGCGGCGGCAGCGTGTTTGTGACGGTCGAAGACGCTGGCGATTTTGTTGAAATGCTGATTGAGGACGATGGGAAAGGCATACCCGAAGGCGAGCGTGAGCGTTTGTTCGACCGCGGCGCGCGGCTAGACACCGGTAAGCCAGGCACGGGGCTTGGCTTGGCAATTGTTCGCGATGTTGTGGAAATTTACGGCGGGACCGTCGGGCTCGAAGAAAGCGAAGATTTGGGCGGGTTGCTCGTGCGCCTTAGGTTGCCCAAAGCGACCAGCTAATCAGCTTGCGTCGCGGATCTGCTGATGGTGACGGATGACTTCATCGATGATGAAGCGCAGGAATTTTTCGGTAAAATCGGGATCAAGCTTCGCGTCACGGGCCAGTTGACGAAGCCGTTCAATCTGCCGTTCTTCGCGGGCAGGGTCGGCTGGCGGTAGCGCCGATTTTGCCTTAAACTCGCCCACCGCCTGCGTTATTTTAAACCGCTCGGCCAGCATGAATACGAGTGCAGCATCGATATTGTCGATGCTTTCACGAAAACGGGTGAGGGTCTCTTTATCGTCCATGACCGCATCCTGTGCCGATATTGACTGCAACGGACAAGAGGAAATACGCCATTTGCACTTGCCTTGCGACGCGGCTGTCGTCAGAGCGAAACGATTATGACTGCAACCATACATAAAATCGGCGGAAATCGTGCGCCATCGTTGGAACCCATGTTCAAGCTGGTCGCCCCCGGAATGAACAAGGTAAATGCGGTCATTTTGGACCGTATGCAGTCCGAAATCCCGCTTATTCCTGAACTGGCCGGGCATCTTATTGCTGGCGGTGGGAAGCGGATGCGCCCGATGCTGACATTGGCGTGCGCACAGCTTCTCGATTATCCCGGCGACCGTCATCACAAGCTGGCAGCGGCCGTTGAATTTATTCACACCGCAACCTTGCTGCACGATGATGTTGTCGACGGCAGCGACATGCGCCGAGGCAAAACCGCCGCCAACCTTATTTTCGGCAACCCTGCCGCAGTATTGGTTGGTGACTTCCTGTTCAGCCGCTCATTTGAGCTGATGGTCGAGGATGGATCGCTTAAGGTTCTCAAAATCTTGTCGAACGCGTCTGCGGTCATTGCCGAGGGTGAGGTTAATCAATTGACTGCCCAGCGGCAGATTTCGACAACTGAAGAGAAATATCTCGAAATCATTGGATCGAAGACTGCTGCCTTGTTCGCAGCGGCCTGCCGGATTGCGGCGGTCGTGGCCGAAAGCGGTGACGCGCAAGAAATGTCGCTGGACGCATATGGCCGCAATCTGGGGATCTCATTTCAATTGGTCGACGACGCGATTGATTATGTGTCCGACGGCGCAACCATGGGCAAAGACAGCGGTGACGATTTCCGCGATGGCAAGGTGACATTGCCCGTCATTCTGGCGCATTGCCGCGGCGATGCAGAAGAACAGAAATTCTGGCGTGACGCGATGCTTGGCAACCGGATTTCGGAGGCAGATCTGCAGCATGCGCGCACGCTGCTGCAGGCGCATAATGCGATTGACGATACGCTGGATCGCGCGCGGCATTATGGCCAACGCGCAATTGATGCGATTGCGCATTTCCCCAATGGTGAAGCCAAATCCGCGCTGACTGAGGCGGTCGAATTCGCCATAGCACGCGCATATTGATCGCACGGTCAGTGCCGATGAAGCACGGGCACAGGCGCACTTCATGATGACAGCCGGAAACCATCATGGCTGAGAAGACATCGGACCATATGCTGCCCGTTATGGCGGTGATGCCAGATCTGCTGACATCGTTGCGTGCATCACCCAATGCCGTCCTCATTGCGCCGCCAGGGGCGGGTAAGACCACGATGGTTGCCCCTGCATTGTTGGACGAACCCTATTGCGATGGCCAGATTTTGCTGTTGTCCCCACGCCGCCTCGCCGCGCGTATGGCGGCCGAACGCATTGCGGAGGGGCTGGGCGAA
This sequence comes from Sphingorhabdus sp., assembly GCA_044353705.1. Taxonomy (GTDB): domain Bacteria; phylum Pseudomonadota; class Alphaproteobacteria; order Sphingomonadales; family Sphingomonadaceae; genus Sphingorhabdus_B. The sequence goes on from JBILBJ010000025.1 coordinate 3,816, forward strand.
GCTGTCGGGGGACGGGTTGGTTACACGACACGGCTGGATAGCAAACAAGGCCCCAATAGCCGTATATTGGTCATGACCGAGGGCATTTTCCGCAACCGCATCATCAGCGACCCAGAGCTTGTCGGCGTTTCTGCGGTGTTGTTTGACGAAGTCCATGAACGCAGCATCGACAGCGACTTTGGCCTTGCGCTGGCGCTTGAGGCGCAAGCGGCATTCCGGCCCGATCTGCGTGTGCTTGCCATGTCTGCCACGTTGGATGGTTCCAGATTCTCGCAGTTGATGGGCGGTGCGCCAGTCGTCGTGAGCGACGGCAAAAGATGGCCGCTGGATTTCAAATATGTCGGCCGTCGCGCCGAACAGGCAATCGAAACCGATATCGTGCGCGCGGTCCGGCAGGCGCTGTCCGAGGAAGAGGGCGATATTCTGGTTTTCTTACCCGGCGTGCGCGAAATTGACCGCGCCGTGGACAGCCTGGGGACTATCAGCGCAGACATCGTCGTACATAAATTGCATGGTCAAATCGACCCGGCGGCGCAAAGGCTGGCCGTGCGCCGTGACCCGCAGCAGCGCCGGAAAATCATTTTTGCGACGAACATCGCCGAGACGAGCCTGACAATTGATGGCGTTCGCATTGTCATCGACAGCGGCTTGGCGCGGCGCGCGCGGTTCGATCAAGCGGCTGGCGTTACGCGGCTGGTGACGGAGCGCGCGAGCCTGTCTGCGGTAACGCAGCGGGCAGGGCGTGCCGCGCGGCAGCAGGCGGGTGTTGCCTATCGGCTGTGGCAGGAAGCCGGCAATGGCGGACTTCCCCCATTTGACCCACCTGAAATATTGGAAAGCGACCTCGCGCCGTTGCTGCTCGACTGCGCTCGGTGGGGCGAGAATGATCCGACCAATTTGCGCTGGCTTGATGGACCCCCGGCGCCATCGCTTCAGCAAGCGCGCAAGCTTTTGCTGTCCATCAACGCGCTCGACGCGTCGGGGCATATTACGCCGCATGGCGTTCAGCTCGCGGACCTCCCATTACCGCCGCCACTCGCACATATGGTCGTTGAAGCGTCAAAGAGGGGACAAAGCGAAGATGCGGCCATGTTGGCCCTGCTGCTGCAGGAACGCGGGCTTGGCGGGCAAGGCGAGAATATCGAAACGCGGTTTGAACGCTTTGTCGGCGAACGCAGCCCTAAGGCGGATGCCGCACGCAAGCTGGCGCAGCGTATATCGCGGATGTGCCACAGCGGCACCGGCGGACAAGAACCGCTCAGCATCGGCGGCCTCATCGCCACCGCCTATCCCGATCGCATCGCCAAGCGCCGCGATAACAAAGGCGAAAAATGGATTAGCGCGATGGGGCGGGGGCTGCAGTTGGATACCGCGTCGCTTCTCGCACGCGAAGAATGGCTCGCGGTGGCCGATGTCCAAGGCGCTGCATCGGGCGCGCGCATCTTGTCCGCCGCGCCACTGACGGAAGCGGAGATACTCAGTCATTTCGCGGAGCGGATAACGCAGGAAGAGGCCCTGTCTTACGATAGAAGCATCGACAGGGTGGATGCGCGCGCGCAGCGGAGGCTTGGTGCGATAGTCTTAAGCGAAGGTCGCATAGAAAAACCCGACCAGACGGCCGTGGCGCGTGCCCTCATGGCTGCAGTGCGCGAAATGGGTGTGGGTGCGCTGCCATGGTCAAAAGCGGCGCTTGCGCTGCGTGAGCGCGCACAATTTGCAGGCATAGCGGCGGTCAGTGACGAGGCATTGGGTGATGCGGCGGAGCAATGGCTTTTGCCGCTACTGATGGGCGTGAACCGGCTGCGCGATGTGTCACCCTCGACATTGTCGACAGCGCTCGACAATATGCTGGGCTGGGATCAGCGCACGCGCATTGACCAAATCGCGCCAGCATCCTTTGTCAGTCCGGCAGGAACGACGCATGCCATAGATTATGCAGCAGAGGCCGGGCCAACGGTTGAGCTGCGCGTACAGGGCTTGTTTGGCCTTGATAGCCACCCCGCGGTTGGCGCGGAACGCATTGCGTTGGTGTTGAGCCTGACGTCGCCTGCTGGTCGTCCTATCCAGACCACCCGCAACCTGCCAGAGTTTTGGCGCGGCAGCTGGCGTGACGTGGCCAAGGAAATGCGCGGCAGATATCCGCGGCATAACTGGCCCGATGCGCCCTGGGAGAGTGTGGCCAGCCTGAAGACGAAAAAGGCGCAGGCGCGCGATGTGCCCCGCAACGCTTGACGAATCCATTGCCGTTCGGGCAAGGCATTCGCGAACGTAATTTTCAGGAAACATCCATGTCTGCCCGTATTTTTCAGCGTCCCAAAAATGCCATGCAATCGGGGCGTGGCCGCACGAACGAATGGGTGCTTGAGTTTCAGTCGAATGAACCGCGCAAGGCCGATCCATTGATGGGTTGGGCGGGTTCAGGCGATACGCAATCGCAGGTCCAGTTGACCTTTCCAACGCTTGATGCCGCGCGTGCTTATGCCGACAAAAAAGGCATCGCCGCAACCTACATTCCCACACCGCCCAAGACCATTAAGCTTCAGGCGTACGCGGATAACTTCCGTTAAAACAGCATTCCGGGCAGCATCAGCAGTTTGACGTCGACGACGCAGCCCTCGTCGCGCTTTGATTGAACGAAGCGCGACAAATCGGGCAGGGCGACGCGATGTACAATGATATTCTCGCCATCCACACCGCCGCCTTCGCTTATTTTGGTAAGGCCATGTGCGCGCACGAGTGAAAAGCTTTCACTCACCATGCCGGGGGATGAGAAAAACTCGCCGACGATTTCAAGCCTGTCCGCCCGATAGCCGGTTTCTTCCTCAAGCTCGCGTGCGGCCGACGTGAGCGTGTCCTCGCCTTCCTCATGGTCGCCAATCAGGCCAGCGGGAAGCTCGATGCAATTTGCGCCAAGTGGCACGCGATATTGTTCGACGAGCAGGACATGGTCATCTTCGACAGCGAGGATGACGCCGGCCTTGATGCCCCGCGCGCGGCTGACATATTCCCATTTCCCCCGTGTCTTCGCCGTGATGAAGCGGCCTTGCCACATCACGTTTTCGACGTCTTCGTCTGCATTCATAACTGGATGAGCCTGTCGGGTAGTTCGTTGGGGTTTTCGCTGCCTTTGGGGAAATGCTCCGCCAAAACAACACCCATTTGCGCAACGGCGGCGGCGACACCCTGTCCGGGGTTGCCTGCCTTCACATGGTCAAGCAGCGCGACCATGGCATCGCCCCAAACCTCTGGCGCCACCTTTGAAGCAATGGCTTCGTCCGCCACGATTTCGGCACGATGTTCCAGCATCGACACATATAACAAAACGCCAGTACGGCCGACGGTCTTGGATTCGGTGCCGACCTTGAACAGGCTGATGGCATGGTTACGCACCCGCGCCAATTTGGTCGCGTTGGGGGTCAGCCAAAGACGCAATGGCATCCATTTCAGGATCAGCCATGTTCCAACCCATTTTAGGGCCACCGCTGTCAGAAGCAGCGCGACATATTCGTTGGTGGTATATTCATGGCCCCATCCACCGGTCAGGCGGTTGATGAGGCCCATGTAGAATTCAGGGAAGGTCGCATAGGTTGCAAGCGCCACAAAGGCGACGCCGCTTGCCCATGCAATGCCGATGTCTTCATAATGATCGGACAGATCGGTGATGATGGTCACGATTTCGCCGCTTGTGTGATGCTCGGCATCCGCCACTGCAGCCGTTACCAACTGGTGGTCGGCTTCGCTCATCCGGCTAATTTTACGTAAGGCCATAACGATACTTTCTACCAACCACCCGAAGCACCGCCGCCGCCAAAGCTGCCGCCGCCTCCGCCAAAACCACCGCCGCCGAAGCCGCCTCCACCAAAGCCACCGCCGCCGAAGCCACCGCCACCGCCCCAGATGATGACGGGAGCGATGCCGCCGCGCCGGTGCTTACGCCCGCCACCGTTTGTCGAGCGGATCATGGGCAGAAATACGAAGAAGATCATGAACAGGATGAAGATAATTGCGCCAAACGGTATGCCTTCGTCCTTGCCCTGACGATGCTCCGCCGCTTGCGCAATTTTGGCGGCTTCATCGGCCGGCAACTCAAGCTGCGTGACGATGCGGTCGACGCCTGCGTTAATGCCGCCCGCAAAATCACCCGCCTTAAAAAGCGGCCTGATGTCGTTGCGAATGATGGTCGACGACAGGCCGTCGGTCAGGACGGGTTCAAGACCATAGCCAACCTCGATACGCATTTTGCGTTCATTGGGCGCGATGATCAGGATGGCGCCATTGTCTTTTTCGGTCTCGCCTTTGCCGTCCTGCCCAAGCGCCCATTGGCGACCAAGCCGATATCCATAATCGGATATTTCATAGCCTTCGAGGCTGCTCAATGTGGCCACCACCAATTGCCGCTTGGTGCGCGTTTCCAGCCCCGCCAACTTGGCGGTCAACGCCGCTTCTTGCTGCGGATCGAGCAAGTTCGCCTGATCGACAACGCGGCCCGAAAGCTTGGGGAAGTTTTGCGCAAGCGCTGCCTGACCGGTTAAGGCCAAAAGCAGCGCTGTCAGCAGGCCAAGGGCCTTTTTCATGTGTGTAATCCCAACAAGGGGTTAGTTTGCGGGCGCCATATCAAGCGTCGGTGCGGTTTCGGCGCCTTGCGTGGTGGCTTGATATGGGACCATCGGTTCCGCGCCGTGAATGATTTTTGCGCCGATGATATCGGGGAATGTGCGGATGGTGGTGTTATACCCGCGCACAGCCTCGTTATAATCGCGCAAAGTGATGCGCACCCGGTTTTCCTGACCTTCAAGCTGATCCTGTAATTTCAAATAGCCCTCTTGGCTCTTCAACTGCGGATATTGCTCCACCGATACGAGGAGCCGTGAGAGGCTGCCCGACAATTGGTTTTGCGCAGATTGGAAAGCGGCCATCTTGGCCGGGTTGGCCAGATCATCAGGGTTGACCTGAATATTGGGTGATGTCGCGCGCGCGCGGGCCTCGATGACTTCGGTCAACGTTTTGTTTTCCTGCGCAGCTGCGCCTTTGACGATATTTGCCAGATTTGGAATAAGGTTGGCGCGCTCTTGAAACGCAGCCTGAACGTCGGCCCATTTTGCCTTGGCATTTTCCTCAGCGGTCGGAACGCTGTTGATGCCGCAGCTTGCAAGAGAGAGGGCCGCAGCGGTTAATAGCAAAGATTTTACAACTTGGTTACGCATCGAAAGAGCTCCTCCAATGGGCTGTCGCCCAGATTTCAGCCGTTTAACCGGCGTGTGTTACTTACATAAGGCGCAGGTGCGGCTTTCGCAATGTCTGCTATCGGCAATATGTCATGTTTTGCTGTGGGGCATTGTAAAGAGATGCGCTACCCAATGAATGTGATGATAAATTCATTTCGCTTTCGCGTTATTTTCTGATGTATTGCGAAGATAGATTCAGGGGTGGCGGAATGAACGTCGCTCAAAAAAACCACTGGGGGAGCAAGATGAAAAAATGGATATTCGGTATATTGATCGTGATCGCGGCTGCGGCTGGCGGTTTCTGGGCCAGCGCGGACAAGGATATGAAAGCGCTCATCTCTCATCTGCCAACGGACGCTAACGTGCTGTTCTGGAGCGTAGAGCAGCGCGACGCCGGTTTCCGCGCATTGGACCGCATTCCCATATTGGCGAAATCGAACATCATCAAAGCGGGTGATACGGTCTATCCCATGCCCAAGGGCGAGCCGCTGACCATTGATATGGATGTCGACGCCTATATGAAGGCGCAGCGCACGGCTGGCCTCGTCATTGTCCAAGATGGCAAGATCCGCGTTGAAAAATATGGTCTCGATTTTGACGCGCAGGGCAAGTGGACAAGCTTCTCCGTCGCCAAGTCCTTCACCTCGACGCTTGTCGGTGCGGCCATCAAGGATGGGTATATCAAAAGCGTCGACGACATGGTTTCGGACTATATTCCCGACCTAAAGGGTTCTGCCTATGACGACGTGACCATTGCGCAGCTGCTGACGATGACGTCGGGCGTGAAATGGAATGAGGATTATGCCGATCCCAAATCCGACGTCGCATTGTTCAACCTGCACAAGCCCGAAAAGGGCATGGATGTAACGGTAAGCTATATGCGCAATTTGCCGCGTGAGGCGCCCGCCGGAACGAAGTGGGTCTATAAGACCGGCGAAACCAACCTGATTGGCGTGTTGGTCAGCTCTGCCACAAAGAAAAAGCTGTCTGATTATCTGTCCGAAAAAGTCTGGGCACCTTATGGCATGGAACAAGACGCAAGCTGGCTTTTGGGTTCAACCGGGCATGAAATCAGCGGTTGCTGCATTCAGGCATCGACCCGTGACTATGCCCGTTTTGGTGTGTTCGTTATGGGCGGTGCCAAGATAAACGGGCAAAGCATATGGCCGGATAACTGGTTGGCATCTGCAACCGTCAAACAGGCCGACATCGGCATGGCTGGCAAGGGCTATGGCTATCAATGGTGGACCTATGATGACGGCAGCTACGCCGCCCAAGGTATTTTCGGGCAGGGCATCTTCATTGATCCCAAACGGAAGCTGATCATCGCGTCCAATAGCAATTGGCCCAAGGCGACCGATCCCGAAACCGTCGGCGCCGGACGCGAAGCGTTCTACAAGGCGGTCCAAGCTGCGGTGGATGCCGAGGCGAAAAAGCCCTGAATGAAGCAATATGTTGCGGTGCACAATAATTGCGTTAAATCGTAATAAAATTGCGCCGCAACATGTGGGAAAAAGGGTCTTTTCTAAGTCCGATTAATAGTCCAGCATGCGCATGTTAACGATATGCTTCTGCTGGAGAATAATCATGGACTTTAAGACGTTTTTACACGCAGGCAGCAACCGCCGGGCCATGTTAAAAGGGATGGGCGTTGCCGCTGTTGGGTTCTCGCTGACCGGCGCGCTTGCAGGCTGCGGTGAGAAGGAAGCCAAGAAGCTTGCCAATGGCGAAGAGGCAAAATTGAACTTCTACAATTGGGACACCTATATTGGTGAAACCACGTTGGAAGATTATAAGGACAGCGCTGGCGTAGACGTCAATATGACGCTGTTCGCGAGCAATGACGAACTGTTCGCTAAGCTGCGCGCCGGAAACCCGGGCTATGACGTCATCGTCCCGTCCAACGATTTTGTGGAGCGTATGGCCGCGGCCGATATGCTGATGCCGCTTGATCAGGCGCAAATTCCGAACTTCAAAAATGTTGCCAAAGATTATCAGGATGTTCCCTATGATCCGGCACGCAAATATTCGATGCCGTACACTTGGCTGGCGCTTGGCATTGGCTATCGCAAATCCAAGGTGAAGGCGGTGCCGGACAGCTGGAAAGTGCTGTTCGACAGCGATGAATATAAAGGCCGCATCGCGGTGCTGTCCGAGGCGGGCGACATGTTCCGGCTTTATGGCAAATATATGGGTAAGTCAGTGAATGACCTCACCGATGCCGATTTGAAGACCATCGAAGCCATGATGATCAAGCAAAAGCTTAACATCAAAGCCTTCCACGAAGACAATGGTCAGGACTTGTTGCTCAAGGGCGAAGTCGATTTGGTGCTCGAATATAATGGCGACATTGCGCAGATCATGTCGGACGAACCAGATATCGGTTTCGTCATTCCAAAAGAGGGTAGTCAGCTGAACTCGGACAATCTGTGCATTCCCAAGGGCGCGCCGCATCCGAAAAATGCGCATGCGTTCATCAACTATCTGCTTGATGCCGAGGTGGGTAAGAAGATTACCGAAACCATTTTGTATCCAACGCCAAATGACGCCGCAAAGGCGCTGATGCCCGATGCGTACAAGAACAATCCGGTGATCTTCCCGCCAGCCGATGTTTTGGCGAAATGCGAATATGCAAAATTCAATCCAGAGCTTCAGCCGAAATATGAGGAGGCGTTCACCCGCGTGCGGGCCGCCTAAGATATGTCGGGGGCGCTGCAAGACTGGAAAAGCCAGAAGAAACCATTTGCCGCAGTTGTGACGGCACCTGTGTTCTGGCTTGCCCTATTCTTTGTGGCGCCCATGGCCATCGTGTGGCTTTACAGCTTTGGGCAGAATGCCGGGCCTGCCGACATTGAAATCTCGGGCACGCTCGATAATTACAAGCGCGCGACCGAGTGGCTGTATGTATCGATTTTCCTGAAAAGCTTTGCGGTCGCGGCGCTCACCACGCTCTTGTGCCTCATCATCGGGTTTCCGGTTGCGATGGCGATTACCTTCGCCGCGCCGAAATGGCGACCATGGTTGCTGCTTGGCATCATGCTGCCCTTTTGGACCAACCTGTTAATCCGCACTTATGCGTTGATGGCGCTGATGGGCAGCAACGGATATATGAACAAGGGTCTGGGCGGACTGTGGGAAGGCGCAAGTTGGCTGCGTACACTTGTCGGCATGCAGCCGCTTGAGGCATGGACGCCCGTGCAGTTGCTGTACAACAATTTCGCGGTCGTGCTTGGGCTGGTCTACGTCCATCTGCCATTCATGGTCTTGCCGCTCTATTCCGCGCTCGACCGGTTGGACAAAAGCCTGATTGAAGCCAGCCTCGATTTGGGCGCAGGGCATTTCAAAACCTTCATGCAGATCGTGGTCCCGCTGGCCGCGCCGGGCATTGTCGCGGGTGTGATGATTACCTTGATCCCGGCTCTTGGCGCCTATCTGACCCCTGACCTGATGGGTGGCACGGACAGCCAGATGATTGCCAATGTGATTGAGCGTCAATTCAAGCGCGCGAACGACTGGCCATTCGGCGCTGCGCTGTCGTTCCTGCTCATCTACGCGATGTTCATTCTGATTGCGTTCCAATCTATGCGTGCGAACAAAGTGAAGGCGGCGTGATGATGTTCAATCGCACCCCCATCGCGCCGTTGGAATATACGCGAAAGCTGTGGATGCGCAGTTGGGTCGGATTGACCATGCTGTTGCTATACGCGCCGCTGATCGTGTTGATGGTCTTCAGTTTTAACGACAGTAAGCGCAATGTCGTGTGGAAGGGCTTTACCCTCAAATATTATGAGAAAGCGCTGAACAACGACAGTCTGGTGGAGGCGTTGGTCAACTCGCTTACCATCGCGGCGCTCGCAACCATCATCAGCCTTGTGATTGGCGCGCTTGCGGCGGTCGCGCTCTGGCGGTTCCGGTTTCCGTTCAAGGGGCTGGTTGAAGGGACCATGTCCCTGCCGATTATCGTGCCTGAGATTTGTCTGGGCGTTGCATTTTTGATCTTTTTTGCGAAAGTCGACTGGCCAACCGATTTGCCATGGCCGCTCAATCTTTCCGCGATCACGATTGCGCATATCACATTCTGTTTC
>JBILBJ010000179.1:0-3981 GCA_044353705.1 Sphingorhabdus sp.
CGACATTTGGCACTTCGTCAGGGATCACGAACATATTGGCGCGATATTTGCCCCAATGCCCCGATTGCTCCCACTGCCGCGCGTCCATGACCTGCGGGGTTTTGACTTCCTTGTAACCAGCGCCGTCAATCGCACGGCGCATATAGGCTTCGAGCTCGCGCCAGATCAGATAGCCATTGGGATGCCAGAAGACTGAGCCATGTGCCTCTTGCTGCAAATGGAACAGGTCCATGTCCTGACCCAGACGGCGATGGTCGCGCTTTGCGGCTTCCTCAAGACGCAGCAGATGGGCGTCGAGCTGCTTTTTGTTCAACCAGCCGGTGCCGTAAATGCGGCTCAATTGTGGGTTGTTCTGGTCACCGCGCCAATAGGCACCGGCAACGCGCGTCAGCTTAAACGCGGCGGGATCAAGCTTACCCGTCGACGCCAAATGCGGACCGCGGCACATGTCCATCCAGTCATTGCCCGACCAATAGACCGAAAGCTCTTCGCCTTCGGGCAGTTCCGCCGCCCATTCCGCCTTAAAGCTTTCACCTGCATTCTGCCATGTCGCAATCAACGCATCACGCGCCATGACTTCACGGCGCAGCGGCTTATCGGCAGCGATGATGGCACGCATCTTTTCTTCAATCGCGGGCAGGTCGTCCATCGTGAATGGACCACGCGAGGCAGGCGCCATCACGTCATAATAGAATCCGTCATCGGTCGACGGGCCAAATGTGATTTGCGTTCCGGGAAACAAGGCCTGCACCGCTTCGGCAAGGATATGCGCAAAGTCATGGCGGGCAAGTTCAAGCGCGTCCGCCTCATCACGGCTGGTCACCAGCGCGAGCTGCGCATCGGCGTCCAGCGGGCGCGTGATATCGCGCAATTCGCCATCCACCCGCGCGGCAATCGCAGCCTTCGCAAGGCCGGGGCCAATGGCGGCGGCAATATCCGCCGGGGTAGTGCCGCGCGCGACTTCACGGGCAGTGCCATCGGGAAGGGTAATGCGGATCATCTCGGACATGGATTTTCTTGCTTTCAGCTTCGGTTTGGAACCGCCCCTTTGCCAGTCCAAACGCGAAGTCGCAACCCTGCAGCTTTGTCCTTATGCGCGATACCCTTTTCATGCCGAGCAGCGCCCAATTGCATCCTAGCCCGCAGTCTTCTCGGCGCGATAGGGCACGAAATCGCCAAGGCTACAAATTCCGCCGGTCATGCCGCTGGTGCGGTCCACCAAACGGAGAATATCACCGCGGCATTTCTGGCTGCCAAATTGTTCGGAGACGACGATATCACTGTCGCGTGCAAGGCCCGGACAAGGTGACCGCAAAACATTCTTGTACACAAGGCGGCCCGACACGCGGTAGAGCACGATATTGTCGCTGACGCGGATCATATTATCGGCATTGAAATCACTGATGCAGGTTAACGGTTTCCCCGCGACCTTGCCGCCAATTTCCTTCATCAACACAGCAGATTGTTTCTCAGTCAGTGGCGCGGGCGTGCGGTCGACTTGGCCGCATGCCGCAACAACCGTCAAAGGCAAAATAAGGCCAGCCAGTTTGAGGATATGCATCACTCTATCTCCTGAATTCACAGGGCCGCATAATAGCCACCGCGTGATGAACGGCAGATTATCATAAAATCGCCGCCATGTGGCGTTTTTCGCCCGACGTGACGTCAACGACCCTATGGCCAAGATCGCCATCAGGCGTGCTGTCCAGCACCGCCATGGCACGTGCGCCATTTTCCATTTCAAGGATGAGCGTGGCCGGACCGAAACCTTCCTTGCCCGCTGACCGGACAAAGCTGAGTATACGGCCCTTGCCTTGCGGGGCGTCATCCAGCGCGATCTGGTTCGGCACATAGCCCTTCGCCGCTGCACCCGACCACGCAATGTCCGGCTGCGATGCGGTATAAATGCCGACCGCCTGTTTTGACATCACGCCGCCATTTGCTGTTACCAAAGCGGGCTTGGACCCATCGTGGCGCAGGGCATCGACCATCGCTGCGATATTATACACGCTATAGCCGTTGCCGGGCCCGCCGAAAAAGCTGAGGCCGCCGGTCAGCGTATAATCGCCAAGCGCACGCGCCGCGTCATTCATGGTGTCAACGGCGGCAAATACCGCGCAGGGAAAGCAGCTGTAAATGTCGACGGGTCCAAGGTCACTGGCCGCCATTCCGGCCTGCCCAAGTGCAGCAGGAATGGCAAAATCAAGCGCCGCCGACCGGTGAATGACACCGCGCTCTGCCAATGGTGGTTCAGCGGCTTCGGCCGCGCCGGCAAGCCAGACCCATTTGTCTTGCGGCACACCCAGATCGCGTGCCTTGCCCGCGCTTGTCAGGATAATCGCGCCGCCCAGATCAACCGCATCCTGCGCCACATGCCAGCGACGGTAAATATCCGTCAGCGGGTAATTGGCATTGTCGTCGCCCAGCATCGCGTCGCGCGTGCGATAGCCGGGGAATTGCGCGTGGGTCCGCGCTTGGGCTTTTGCTGAAAATGCCGACCACAACGCCGCCAATTCCTGCGCATACGCATCATCGCTTAATCCCAGCTCCATCCGCCGCGCATTCTCAATCAGGCTGTACGCCAGCGGCATCGAGATAATCCCGTGCCGGATTTCCGTTCGGCTCAAAATCGGGAAGGTGGACAGGCGATTGTCGAACGCGGTGTCCGAAGGCAAGCGCCAGTCCAAAGTGATACCTGCCTTACGCGCGCGCTTTGCGGTCCCCGTCGCTTCTGCGGCAACGAGCACCGCAACCGCACAGGTCCCGCGGCGGATATCACCCGCCAGTTCGTTCAACATCGCCTGCGGGCTTTGACCGCCGATATCGGCGTAAATCAACCGCGGCGCGCTGATGCCGCCGGCTGCTCCAAAAGCCTCAGGCGTATTGTCGGGAGACCCGGTGCCTAGGCTGACGCCGCTGTCCTCGAACGTGCGGATCGCGGCGATGGTGTCAATCGCCGCTGCAACCAATGGGGACTGGCCCGTATCGGCCAGTGCAACCTTGATAGCTGCGCCAGCCAATTCGCGCGGGCTTGGCCATTCGCCGGAAACTGTCTTTCGGCTGGCTTCGCCCACGCCAATAATGACCGGCGCGCTTGCATCAAAATTGCTCATCATTCACTCCCGATTATCTCTTAACTGCACGCTTAAATATGCTAGCAGTTGATGCAAGTTTAAAGGTACGGGCAAAGGAGAGCGGCAATGGCTAAATGGCCAAAATTGACGTGGGACAAAGAACCAACCGGTCCGTTGAAGGGCATTAAAGTTATTGATATGACGACGGTGGTTCTTGGACCTTATGCTACCCTTAAATTTGCCGACCTTGGCGCTGAGGTCATTAAGATTGAGAATAGCGAGGGCAACACACCGGGCGACCTGATGCGCCATGCCGGCGATTCGCCCAGTAAACAGCATGGACCCGTCTTCACGGCGCTCAACCGCAACAAAAAAGCCATCAACCTCAATATCAAAAAACCGGAAGATAAAGCCGTTCTCGAAGCCTTGTTGGAGGAGGCCGATGTCTTCATCCATAATGTCCGCATGGCCGGCGTTGAACGGCTGGGCTTTGGTTATGAGGCGGTCAAGGCGATCAACCCCAATATCGTCTATGTACACTGCGCCGGATTTGGAGCGGGTGGCGCCTATGGCGAGCGGCAGGCTTATGACGACCTGATTCAAGCGGCTTCGGGCTTTGCCGCCTTAAGCGAGCAGCGCGATGGTGGCCGCCCAACATATGCACCCAGCCTTGTCGCGGATAAAGTCAGCGGACTGTTCGCGGCCAATGCAACCATGGCAGCTTTGCTTGCGCGGGCAGGCGGGCAAGGCGGACAATTTGTTCAGGTGCCCATGTTCGAATGCTTCACCTGGTTCAACATGGTCGAAAATCTGTGGGGCGAAACCTTCATCCCCGGCAATGGCCGCATGGGCTATACGCGTTCGGTGAACCCGCGTCGGCGACCTTATCCGACCAAGGACAGCTTCA
>JBILBJ010000026.1:0-13106 GCA_044353705.1 Sphingorhabdus sp.
GACCAGCTTGACGCACACCCGCGCGCGCGGATTGATTTGCTTTAGGTCGTAGATCAGCTGGGCAAGATCTTCGATCGAGTAAATGTCATGGTGCGGCGGCGGTGAAATCAGCGTCACGCCCGGCGTCGAATGCCGCAGACGCGCAATCATTTCGGTGACCTTGAAACCGGGCAATTGCCCACCTTCGCCGGGCTTTGCGCCCTGTGCGACCTTGATTTCAATTTCTTCGCATGCGCCAAGATATTCGGCGGTTACGCCAAAACGGCCACTGGCGATTTGTTTGATGACGCTGTTGGCATTGTCGCCATTTTCATAGGGCTTGAACCGCTTGCTGTCTTCGCCACCTTCGCCGGACACAGCCTTTGCGCCAATCCGGTTCATGGCGATGGCCAGCGTCTCATGCGCCTCGGGCGACAAGGCGCCAAGCGACATGCCCGGCGTGACAAAGCGTTTGCGAATTTCGGTGATCGCTTCGACTTCATCAATCGCAACAGGTTCCTTAGCGAAGTTGAACTCCAACAAATCGCGCAAGTAAATCGGCGGCAGTTCGCGCACGCCTTGGGCAAATTGTGTGTAGGTCGAATAGCTGTCATTCGCGACAGAGCTTTGCAAAAGGTGCATCAGACCCGCCGAATAGGCATGCTCTTCGCCGCCATTGCGTTGCTTGTAAAAGCCGCCAACGGGCAAGCGTGCAACCGCCGTGTCAAACGCCTCTTCATGGCGATCACGCGCGTTCACATATAACGAATGATAGCCCTCGCCCGAAATCTTGTTCGGCATTCCGGGGAAGAAGTCGTTGACCAAGGCACGCGACAGGCCAACCGCTTCGAAATTATAGCCGCCACGATAGCTGGAGATGACCGCGATGCCCATTTTGGACATGATCTTCAACAGCCCTTCATTGATGGCGGTGCGGTAATTCTCGACCGCTTGGGTCAGGGCAAGTCCACCCAAAAGCCCGCGCGCATGGCGGTCGCCAATTGCGGCTTCGGCCAGATATGCGTTTACCGTGGTTGCGCCAACGCCAATGAGCACCGCGAAATAATGCGTGTCGAGACATTCGGCGGAGCGGACGTTGATTGACGAATAGCTGCGCAAACCGTTGCGCACCAAATGCGTGTGCACAGCGGCCGCGGCAAGGATCATGGCAATGCCAACGCGGTCGGCGCTGATATTTTCGTCGGTCAGGAACAATTCGGATTTGCCCATACGCACGGCGGCGACGGCTTCTTCGCGGATCCGCGTGATGGCGGCGCGAAGACCTTCTTGTCCTTCGGAAATGTCATAGGTGCAGTCAATTTCTGCGCCCGCAGCGCCAAAGGCAGACTTTAACCGGCGCCAGTCATGCGAGGTGAGCACGGGGCTGGCGAGGACAAGCACGTCCGCGTTCTGGCTCTTTTCTTCCAAAATATTGGCAAGGTTCGAGAAACGCGTTTTAAGGCTCATCACATGCCGCTCGCGCAAACTGTCGATGGGCGGATTTGTCACTTGGCTGAAATTCTGGCGGAAAAACTGGCTGATGAGGCGCGGCTTGTCGCTGATGACGGCGAGCGGCGTATCATCGCCCATCGATCCAATGGCTTCCTTGCCATCTTCGATCATCGGCGCGAGGATCATTTCGACATCTTCCAGCGTCATGCCGGCGGCGACCTGACGCTTTGTCAGCTCCGCGCGCGACCACGCCGGCGCATCATCCTGCCCTACGTCGGGCAAGTCGGTGATGGCACGGAAACCACGCACGAGCGCGCCATAATCCTGCTCCGCCGAGATGCGGTCTTTCAACTCGCCATCGCGGTACAATTTGCCTTCGTCGAGGTTGACCGCAATCATTTGGCCGGGACCAAGGCGGCCCTTTTCCAATATCGTCGTTTCGGGAAGAACGACCATGCCGGTTTCGGAGCCGATGACGAGCAGATTGTCCGACGTGCGGCTGTAGCGCAGCGGGCGAAGGGCGTTGCGGTCAACGCCTGCAACCGCCCAATGGCCATCAGTCATGGCAAGCGCTGCCGGGCCATCCCATGGCTCCATGACGCTGGACATATATTCATACATCGCGCGGTGTGACGCGGGCAGATTGGGGTTTGACTGCCATGCTTCGGGGATCAGCATCAGCTTTGCCGTTGGTGCTTCCTTGCCCGAACGGACCAATGTTTCGAAAACGGCATCAAGCGCGGCAGTGTCCGATGAACCCGCCGGAATGACGGGCTTAATATCATCCGAATGCGCACCAAAGGCGATGCTGGCCATTTTGATCTCGTGGCTCTTCATCCAGTTCTGGTTGCCACGGATGGTGTTGATTTCGCCATTATGCGCAAGGCCGCGGAACGGCTGCGCCAGCCACCATTGCGGGAAAGTATTGGTCGAATAACGCTGATGGAAAATCGCAACGCGGCTTTCAAAACGGTCATCCTGAAGATCGGGGTAAAAGACCGAAAGGCTTTCTGCGAGGAACAGGCCCTTGTAGACAATCGACCGGCACGACAGCGAGCAGATGTAGAAATCGCGAATTTGCGCGGCGATGATCTTCTTCTCAATCCGGCGGCGGACGAGATACAGATTCTTTTCAAACTCGGCCGCATCGACCGCATCGGGCATTGGGCCCGCGATCATAATCTGTTCGATTTCGGGCCGTGTCGCCTGCGCCTTGTCGCCGATAACCGACACGTCGACCGGCACCTGACGCCAGCCATAAATGGTGTAGCCCGCGTCGATAATTTCAGCCTCAACAATCGTGCGGCAGTTTTCTTGTGCGCTCAGGTCGGTGCGCGGCAAAAACACCATGCCGACCGCCAAACGGTTTGGCATCGGGCGGTGGCCGCTGTCGGCAATGGCATCGTCAAAGAAACGGACCGGCAAGTCGATATGCAGCCCAGCGCCATCACCCGTCTTGCCGTCGGCATCAACGGCACCACGGTGCCAAACGGCTTTCAGCGCCTCAATCCCCGCTGCCACCACGCGGCGTGATGGCTTGCCGTCGGTCGCGGCAATCAAGCCAACGCCGCAGGCATCGCCTTCGGATTCGGGATAATACATGCCCTCATTGGCGAGGCGTTCATGTTCGGGGGTGGGGTAGAATATGGTCATGCTGCAACCTTTTCACGGCTTGCTTTTGATTTCAGATAATTGTGCATATGCTGCGTCACGTCGCGGCCATCGCGGATTGCCCAGACGACAAGGCTCGCGCCGCGCACGATGTCGCCAATCGCGAACACACCGTCGAGGTTGGTCATCTGCGTATTATGGTCGACGCGAATGGTGCCCCAGCGGGTGACGTTGAGGTCAGCCGCGCCAAATAATAATGGCAGGTCTTCGGCTTCAAAACCCAGCGCGGTAATCACAAGGTCGGCATCCAATGTGAAGTCACCTTGCGGATCATTTTCCGGCGCGCGGCGACCCGATGCGTCGGGAGCACCAAGGCGCATTTTGGAAACCTGAACGCGCTCGATTTTGCCATTGCCTTCAAAGCCCTTGGGGCCGGAAAGCCAAACAAACTCGACGCCTTCTTCTTCGGCATTGGCAACTTCACGCTGCGATCCGGGCATATTTTCGCGGTCGCGGCGGTAGAGGCATTTCACTGACTTCGCGCCTTGGCGGATGGCGGTGCGCACGCAATCCATCGCGGTATCGCCGCCGCCAATGACGACGACATTCTTGCCCTCGGCATTCAGCGCGCCGCTTTCAAATGCGGGCACAGCATCGCCAAAGCCCTTGCGGTTGGACGCGGTCAAATAATCCAGCGCCGCGACCACACCATTCAGATCGCCGCCCGGCAACGACACCGCACGCGCCTTGTACACACCGGTCGCAATCAACACGGCGTCATGCTTGGCGCGCAATGCGTCCAGCGTGGCGTCACGGCCGACTTCGAAATTGGGATGGAAATGGATGCCCGCATCCTCAAGCCGCTTCACGCGGCGCACGACGACGTCTTTCTCAAGCTTGAACCCGGGGATGCCATATGTCAGCAGACCACCCATACGGTCATAGCGGTCGTACACATGCACGTCATATCCCGCGACGCGCAGATATTCTGCGGTGGTCAGGCCACCGGGGCCGCCGCCAATGATGCCCACCGATTGCCCGCGCGATGCTCCGACCGCAACGGGTTCGACCCAGCCCTGTTCCCAAGCGGTGTCGGTGATGTATTTTTCGACAGAGCCAATGGTCACCGCGTCGTGACCCGAAAATTCAATGACGCAATTGCCTTCGCACAAGCGATCCTGCGGGCAGATGCGGCCGCAAATTTCGGGCATGGTGCTGGTCAGGTTGGACAGCTCATACGCCTCACGCAAGCGCCCTTCGGCGGTCAGGCGGAGCCAATCCGGAATATGGTTGTGCAACGGGCAATGCACCGAACAATATGGCACGCCGCATTGTGAGCAACGCGATGCCTGATCCGCGGCGTCGTCGGACGCATAACGCTCGGCGATTTCGGCAAAATCCTCTGCACGAAGCTGCGCGGCCCGCTTTTCAGGGTAGGCCTGCGGTTTCGAGATAAATTTCAGCATCGGGTCTTTGGCCACAGCGCACACTCCTTGAATATGCGCCGCGCCTACCGCGGCAAACGGGGGATGTCACCTATAAAACCGAATAATAGGACAGCTAAACTGTCATATGCTGTATATTTTGTGCCTAAATGAGGGTCTTACGCAATATTATTTCATATATTTATGACCGTTTCGGCCCTTACCGCATGGCCAGCCAGAGCAAAGCGGCTGAACCCACAATGATTCGGTAATAGGCAAATGGTGCGAAACCATATCTGCCCACCAGTGCCACGAACGCTTTCACCACGATCACGGCAACGACAAATGCGGCGGTGAATCCAATGGCAATCATGTCCAGATCATCGGCACTCAGCAGCGCCCGATCTTTCCATAGGGCGTAAACCGTCGCTGCCATCATCGTTGGCACGGCGAGGAAAAACGAAAATTCGGCCGCGGTTTTGCGTTCGACACCCATCATCAGCCCGCCCATGATCGTTGCACCTGACCGGCTCACCCCGGGCAGCATCGCGGTGCATTGAATGAGGCCAATGGACAAAGCCGTGCCGAACGGTATGTCCTCAACCGAATGGAAGCGGACATTTTTCACGATCCGCTCAAGCAATAATATGATGATGCCGCCGACGATCAGCGCGATGGCGACAATTTCCGGCGTTTGCATGGCGGCGCGAATGGCGTCGTACGCAACAACGCCAATGAGAAGCGCTGGCACAAAGCCGAGCAGGATGTTGCGCGTGAACGCGATTGCACCGGGCTGTGCCTTAAATAAGCCGGTGCCGACGGCCCAGAACCGCTGCCAATATACCAGCAACACCGCCAATATTGCGCCCAGCTGGATGGCAATTTTGAACGCGATCGAACTGCTGTCGGTAAATCCGACCAGTTCACCGGCAAGTATAAGATGGCCGGTGGATGATACGGGCAGAAACTCCGTAAGCCCCTCGATAATGCCGAGGAGCACGGCGATCAGCCAATCGCTCACTGACCGCCACCAAAGCGCCCATGCCGGCGATAGATGTTCAACCAGTCAGCGCCAATTGTATCAAGCGGCGTGGGTACGATGCCATAGGCCGCAAGCCCGTCGGTGCCGGTTACGACATTGTCCTTGCCCAGCATCTTATACTGATCTTCGGTAATCGGCGCGCCCGGCAACCAACCCGTGCCTTTGGCGAGCAGCTTTGCCGCTATGTCGGGGACTTCCACAAATATGGGATCACGGCCGATGGCTTTGGCGATCCAGCGGTTCAGCTCCATCATCGAGAATATTTCGGGGCCACCCAGCCCAAGCGTGCTTCCGTCCTGATGGGCCACGGCCTTTGCGACAGCCTTGGCGACATCGCCCACAAATACCGGCTGGAACTTGGTGCCTGCACCAATGACGGGAACGACAGGAAGCGACCGGATCATTCCGGCAAAGCGATTGATGAACTGGTCTTCGCGGCCAAAGACGATGGATGGCCGAAGGATGACCGCCGACGGAAATGCCGCGCGAACCGCAGCCTCGCCGCCTGCTTTGCTCTGCCCATATACGGCTTCGCTGTGCGTATCTGCACCAATGGCCGAAACATGCACCAGCGCTTTGACACCAGCCGCGGCTGCGGCCCGCGCAACGATACCTGCGCCGACATTTTGCACCGCGTCCATATTCTCGAAGCTGCCGACAAGATTGATGATCGCATCCGCATCTTTCACGGCACGCGCCACGCTATCTGGCTTGCGCACATCCGCCGCCATCAATTGAACTTGGCCGACATTGCCGAGCGGCTTGATATGGTTGGCGCCACCGACATTGCGGCAGGCCACACGAATACGTGCGCCTTCGTTCAACAGCGCCTGCGCCACGTACCGGCCCAGAAAACCGCTGCCGCCAAAAATCGTTACCAACTTGCCTTGCATAAATGCTCCATCATGCAGCGTGTGAATTGGTTGGCGCTTTGCACCACCGCCCGAAAGCTTTCAAGGCCGACCTGCGCCCGCTTGCAGATAATTGGTTCACCCTATGCCTTATCATTGGCATCCTATTCTCTTCACGGTAACGGAATTTGCTGTGCCTTTATTGAACCCTGTGCATAGAGAGGCGTTAGGCTCGAGAGAATGTCCGTTTGATCCGATTAACTGCCTTTTTATATCTTGGTTGTGCGGCCGCACCTTTGCTCGCGCAAAATCCGGCTGCCGGTGCCGTTGCGCCAGTGCAGGGGCCATCCACCGTGCCTGCGAAAGTTTTGAGCCCCGCACCCGCTGATCCGCAAACGCCCATCATCGGGGGCGCGGAGTTCGACGCCGCCATCCCGTCACTGGACGACGCGCCGTTGGAGAGCATCGGCGCATGGCAGGCCGAACAAGAAGCGCGTGAAGAAGGCGGCACGGCGCAGCAGCAGGCAACACAAACCGCTGCCGATCCCGCTATCGCAGCCGTGCAGGATGGCGATGCCGTGGAAATCCTGCCCGACCCGCCCGTCATCGACCCGACGCTGGACGATCCGCTTCCGCCAATTGATGGCTTTGATGCTGAACCACCGCCTGAACCCATACAGGCTGCCGAACGCGAGGCGCGGGCGTTGCGCTATGTTGTGCGCATCGATGGGCTGGATGCCACAAAGACAACCGATGTTGCCAAAGATGCCGACGGGGTCGCGGTGGAAGCCGCTATTTGGCGTGATGTGCGCGGAAGATTTGATAGCCTGTCGGTGCTCAACGACGGTGATGGTTCGGCGGAAAACCGCGCAGAAATAAGCCAACGGGCACGCGCCGACCGTCAGTTGCTGTTGGATGTCCTAAATGGTCAGGGCTTTTTTGACGCTGACGTGCGCGTAGCCGTCCAGCCATCTGCCGTGGAAGGCGAACCGTTGAACGTCATCCTGACGGTTGTGCCCGGACGGCGTTACTATCTCGGCCAAATCGCCTTTGCCGCGCCCGCTGTTCAACCGGCAGATCTTATCAGCAGCAGCTTTGTTCCCAAAAGCGGCGATCCGATTGTCGCGGATATCATCTTGGCTGCCGAAGCGAATATCTCGGTCAAGTTACCAGAAAATGGCTATCCTTTCGCAAAGGTCGGCGAGCGGGACATATTGCTCGATGGCGACAGGGGCATTGGCGACTACAGCTTGCCTGTGGCAACGGGCGCTCGCAGCTATTTCGGGCAATTGCGGACCGAAGGCACCACGGCTTTTGATGCCGACCATGTCGCGATATTGCGGCGGTTCAAGACCGGCGACCTGTATGACAGCCGGAAAGTTGACGATTTGCGCGCGGCGCTCATCGCCACGGGCTTGCTGTCGACGGTATCTGTTGAACCGGTCCCAGGCGAGGGTAGCGCGCCAGATGGAACGCCCTATGCCGACTTGCTTGTGCGGCAGGAAGCGGCACCGCCGCGCACCATTGCGGGCAGCGCAGGCTATGGCACGGGACAGGGCCTGCGTGCCGACGCAAGCTGGACACACCGCAACCTGTTTCCCCCGGAAGGTTCGCTAACCGCAGCGGGCGTGGTGGGGACAAAAGAGCAAGCCGCCAGCATATCTGTCGCGCGGGCGAATGCCGGACGGCGCGACCGCAATATCGACATATCGCTGACCGCTCTGCACAGCAATTACGACGCTTTTGAAGCCTATACCGGGCGTCTGGCGGCGACCATGTCGTTCGTATCGACGCCCATCTGGCAAAAGAAATTCACATGGTCGATTGGCGCTGAAATATTGGCGACATCAGAAGACCAGTTCGATTTCGCGCGCGGGCTCCGCGACCGGCAGTTTTTTTATGTCGCAGCACTTCCCGGGCAAGTGGGCTTTGACCGGTCGGACAATCTATTGGACCCAACCAAGGGGTATCGCGTCAATGTGCGCGTGTCGCCAGAGACATCGCTGGGGACCGGAAAGCAGATGTATGCGCGGGCCATTCTTGACGCGTCTTATTATTATCCGGTGAAAGACAATATCGTTGTGGCCGCGCGCGCGCGGGCAGGGACGATATCCGGCATCGCACGCGATAACCTTGCCCCTTCGCGACGCTTTTATGGCGGCGGCGGCGGATCCGTGCGTGGCTTTGGCTATCAACAGCTTGGCCCGAAAGATCCGAATAATGATCCGGTGGGCGGACGCAGCATGAACGAATTTTCGTTGGAAGGCCGCACTCGTTTTGGCAATTACGGCCTTGTCGGCTTTGTTGATGCCGGACAGGCATATGAATCGAGCATTCCAAAGTTCAACGACTGGCGCTTGGGCGTCGGGGTTGGCGGGCGCTTTTACACCAATTTCGGCCCAATCCGTCTGGATGTCGCAACGCCCATCAACCGGCGGCAGGGTGAATCGCGTGTCAGCGTCTATGTGTCGATTGGACAGGCGTTTTGATGATGTGGCGGCGCGTTGCCATAGGGGCTGGAGCAATCATGGCATTGCTGTTGCTGGTCATCGCCGGCGGCTATATGTGGCTGGATACCCAATCGGGGCGGAATTTTGTCGCGCGGCAGATTGCTGCCTTCGAAATGGAAAATGGCCTCAACATCCGGATCGGGAAAATTGAGGGTTCGATTTACAGCGATGCCATTCTGCGCGATGTCCAGTTCCGCGATCCCAAGGGCGGCTTTGCCCGTGCGCCGGAAATCCGGCTTGATTGGAACCCGCTGTCCTATTTCTCCAGCGGCGTAAACATCACCTCGCTGCGCGCGCCAACACTCAACGTCGCACGGATGCCGGAATTCCGCATGGTACCCGATAGGGGTGATCCTTTATTGCCCGATTTGGATATCAACATTGGCCAGCTGCAAATTGACCGCATTGTCTTTGCAAAAGGCATAACGGGTGCGGAACAGGTCGCCTCGCTGTCGGGCAAAGTCCAGATTGCCGATCGCCGCGCAATCGTCACCGCAACTGCGGGCAGCCTTCGGGGCGATCGCATCATCCTGAAACTGGATGCCGTGCCGGAGGACAATCGTTTCGATGTCGACCTGAACCTCGACGCAACGGCCAAGGGCGTTGTGGCCGGGCTGATGGGACGTGACGTGCCCATGCAGATGACCCTCGCTGGCCGTGGCAGCTGGCGCAAATGGGACGGCGCTTTGTCCGCGCAAATGGGTGCGGAAGACGTTGCGGACATTGCCCTGACCGCGCGCGAAGGCACCTTCACTGCACAGGGCACCGCCGCGCCTACAAAGTTCATGGCGAACAGCCTGTTGGTGCGCGCATTATCGCCCGTGGCAAATATCGACATGGCGGCAAGCTTTGCCGAACGAGCTGCGAAAATCAGCGGGACATTGCGCTCGGCCGCGATGGAGATGCGCGCCGATGGCATTGCTGACTTGGGCGAAGCGCGTTTCCGTGACCTTGCCCTAGACATTCGTTTGCTTCGGCCCGGCATCATCGGCTCAAACGTCAGCGGGACAAATGTGCGCGGTACGGCATATCTGAACGGGGCATTTGCCCAGCCCACCGTGGCCTATTCCGCGACAGCCACGCGCTTGGCATTCGGCCTTACGACTTTTGAGGATGTGACGCTAAGTGGTGAGGCACAAGGTGCGGCTGACCGCTTCCTCATTCCGGTAACCGCCCGCGCGCGGCGTGTGAGTGGTATCAATCAGGTCGCCGGTGGCTTGCTGACCAACGTGCGCCTGAACGGCGATTTGGCAATCGCAAAGGGGCGCCTGCTTTCGGATAATCTGAAGATCAGTTCAGACCGTATCAACGCCACCGCCTTGCTGGTCGGCGATATCAACAAGGGTTTTTTCACGGTCGCGTTGGACGGGAAAGTCGACGGCTTCCAAGTGAACTCGGTCGGGCTGTTTAACGTGGTCGCCGACGTTGATCTCGAAACCACCCTCGGTAAAGATTATGCGCTTGTCGGCACATTAAAGGGACGTTCCACGCGATTGTTCAGCGCGGGCGCGCAAAAGTTTCTGGGTGGGCAGATGTTTGTCGATGCCGGCATTCGATACGGCAGCAACGGCATATTGCAGATTACCCGCGCGACCGTCGTCTCGCCTTTGTTTCGGCTGAATAGCGGCACGGGAACTTACGTAGCGCAAGATGGCCGCGTACTATTCAACGGGCTTGGCTATTCGAACCAATATGGGCCCGTGGCTATTACCATGACGGGGACTTTTGATGATCCGGTGTATCGCATCACTGCGACCAATCCGGGTTTTGGCGTTGGTTTGTCGAATGTGGTCGGTGTCGTCACGCAAAGCCAGCGGGGTTACGCGGTCGCACTGACGGGGTTGACCGATTATGGTCCGATCAGCGGTGATGCCGATGTGCTTTCGGGTGATGGCCCGCTGACGATTGATATCATGCGGGGCGATTTTGCGGGCATCGGCATTACCGGTCGCATCAGCCAAGCCGCCGCGGGTCCCTTTGTCGGCACGCTAACCGGCAAAGGCGCAGGGTTCGACGGTAGGATTGACCTTTCGGCGCAAGGCAGTTTCCAACGCGCGGTCATTGACGCGGTGGCGTTGAACGCGGAACTCGCCGGCGCGCAAAAACTCGCCATTGGTCGCGGTATCATCAAAGCCGATATGATCCTGTATGACAGCCCGCAGATTGTCGCGGATGTTCAAATGGAAAACGCCATATGGAACGACATCGCGATTGCCGCCGCCCGGGCAAAGATCACCTATCGCGATGGGACAGGGACGGGGCAGATATTGGCGGAGGGCCGAAGTGAAGTGCCCTTCCGCGTCGCCGCCAATGCAGATTTCACCCCGCAGCTTTGGCGCATCGCTGCCAAGGGCCGCGCGAACAGTGTCGACTTTGCAACCGCTGGGCCCATCCGCATCATCCCGCGCCGTGGTAGCTATAACATTTTGCCGAGCACGATTAAACTGGCGCAAGGTTCGGTCCGGCTTGCCGGTAGCTATGGCGACACGATGACGCTCCAATCACGGTTGGACAAGGTCGACATAGCAGCTTTGAATCCTCTCTTTCCCGTTCCCGGCCTGAGCGGAACAGTCACCGGAAGCATCGATTGGGCGCAAGCATCCTTGGCGGCGTTTCCGCGCGCGGATGCACGGTTGGACATCAGCAGCTTCGTCCGCGCAAATCTGGGGTCGCGTTCGCAACCTGTCGATATCAGTCTGGTCGGGCGATTGGTGCCCGATGGCGGCAATGCGCGCGCGATTATCCGGCGGCGTGGTGCCGCTGTGGGGCGCGTCCAGATTGACCTGACACCGCTGCCGCCCGGCACAGCCAGTTGGACCGAACGGTTGCTTGCCGCGCCCTTGTCGGGTGGCGTGCGCTATAATGGTCCGGCAGATACGCTGTTTTCGCTGGCGGCTTTGGCGGATCAGAGCCTGTCCGGAAATATCGGCGTCGCGGCGGATTTTTCGGGCCGTCTCCAAACGCCCCAGCTGACCGGCGTTGTCCGCGCCAATGACCTGATTTACGAAAATGATGTCTATGGCACGCGGCTGACCAATTTGCGCATCCGCGGCCTGTTTACCAACGACCAGTTGGACGTGACCGAGCTGAGCGCAAAGGCGGGCGACGGGACGGTCAGCGGCAAGGGCATCGTCAATCTCAGCTCCGCCAAAGGCTTCCCGGTTCAGCTAAACCTTGATCTCGATCGCGCACGTGTTGCCCGAAGCGAGCTGATCTCGACCACGGCAACCGGACAAATCACCGTAACAAATGCGCCGGATGGTTCCGCACTGATCCGCGGTAAGCTTCGACTGCCCGAAACGCGTTACAAAATCATCCGACTGGGCGCGGCGAAGGTTGCAACACTCACCGGTGTCCGCCGCAAACAGTCCATTCGCCGTCCACGTGTGTCCGGTGATGCCGATCCGATTGCAAGTCTGCCCAGCAACTGGAAACTCGACATCGCGCTTGAAGCGCCCGGTAACTTATATGTCACCGGCATGGGGCTTGAATCCGAATGGGGCGCCAAATTGCGGATAACAGGCACCAGCGCTGCGCCGCTGATTTCGGGCGATATGGAATTGGTGCGCGGCACATTGGGTTTTGCCGGACGGTCGTTCGAACTGGAAAGCGGCCGGATATCCTTCAACGGCGGCCCCGCCGCCAACCCGTCGATCCGCGTCGCCGCCGCCAGTGACGTTGACGGCACGACGGTGCGCGTCAACATCAGGGGCACGGGCCAAAATCCCGACATCAGCTTCAGCTCGACCCCGGCATTGCCGCAGGATGAGATTATGGCGCGCATATTATTTGGCAATTCGATTGGCGAACTGTCTGCGATTCAGGCGGTGCAATTGGCAGGATCGCTGAACAATTTGCGTGGCGGCCCTGGCGGACTTAATCCGCTTGGCGTGCTTCAGTCGGCAACAGGATTGGACCGGCTGCGCATATTGGGCGCGGATGACGTCACCGGGCGCGGTATGGCGGTGGCATTTGGCCAATATATTACCAATGATGTCTATGTCGAAATCGTCACCGACGCGCGGGGCTATACGGCAACGCAGCTGGAAATCAGCCTGACGCCAGCGCTGTCGATCTTAAGCCAGATCGGCAGCGGCGGAACGTCCAACGTCAATGTGCGGTATAAAAAGGATTATTGATGCGTCGTGTTGCGTTCATTCTGTTGCTCATACTGGCTGGCTGTCAGAAGGATTTTGACAGCCAATATGCCGAAACCGAACGCAAGGTGAAGGCGGCC
>JBILBJ010000180.1:0-3963 GCA_044353705.1 Sphingorhabdus sp.
CGGTGAATGCTTTTGATCGTCAGCGCGAGCCGGTTGAAGGCAATGTGCGCTTCATGGGTTTTTAAGGGCTGCGTGTTGGGGCGCTGATTAAGCGCGCCTCAATTCAATATGTTGCGCCGGGTATCCACGGCACCCATTCGTTTTCGCCAAGGCCAAGCAATTCCGACGCGGTTTTTTGGCCGCTGGCGGTTTCCAGAATGCGGGTGAATATCTGCGCGCCCATGTCATCGACGCTGACGCCGTCTAATATGCCGCTGCAATCCACATCGATGTCGTCCGCCATATTTCGCGCGAGGGCCGCGTTGGATGCGAGTTTGATGGTTGGCGACGGGATCGATCCAAAGACAGAGCCACGGCCCGTCGTAAACAAAATCAAATGCGCGCCGCCTGCGATCTGGCCAGTGGCAGAGCATGGGTCATATCCCGGCGAGTCCATGAACGTCAGGCCGGGGGCCGTCACCTTTCGGCCATAGTCTATGACCGCATTGAGCGGTGTTGCGCCGGCTTTGGCAACCGCGCCCAAGGATTTTTCGAGAATGGTGGTGATGCCGCCTGCCTTGTTCCCCGGCGACGGGTTGTTGTCGAGGCTTGCGCCATCGCGCGCTGCATATTCCTCCCACCAGACAAGCCTATCGGCGAGCGTATCCGCAACGTCTGGCGACGCGGCCCGGCGTACGAGCAGATGTTCGGCACCATAAATTTCGGGCGTTTCGGACAAGATGGCGCGGCCACCTGCGGCCACCAGCCGGTCGACTGCTGCGCCCAGCGCCGGGTTTGCGGTTATCGCGGAATAGCCGTCGGACGCACCGCATTGCAAACCGATGGTGAGGTTAGCAGCGGAGACAGATTGGCGGCGACATAAGTTGGCGCTGCGCACAAGGCGTTCCGCAATTTCGATGCCTGCGCTGATCGCCGCAGCCGTCCCGCCCGCGTCTTGAATGTTCAGCGCATCCCCGTGAAAGCCGGGCATGTCCTGAATTTGGTTCACTTCACAGCCAAGCCCTACCAAAAGGACGCCGGCGAAATTGGGGTTCGTGGCGTATCCTGTGATCGTGTGACGCAGATTTTCAATGCCGCGGCCGTCCTTCGCCATGCCGCATCCCGAATGATGGGTGAAGGCGACGACGCCGTCGACATAAGGAAAGGCGGCCAGACGCTCCGGCGTGAAATGGGCCGCAATGCGGCGCGCCACCGTCGCAGAGCAGTTCACCGAGGTCAGTATGCCGATGAAGTTGCGTGTGCCAATTTGACCATCGGCACGAACAAACCCGTCAAAGCTGGCCTCGATCGGTTCGGGCGTGCGCAGGTCGACCCCGGTCTCGCTGCCTGCCGCCGTGCGCGCGAAATGCAAATTGTGGCTATGTACATGTGCACCCGCGGCAATGGCTTCGGACGCAAGGCCGATGGGTTGGCCAAGCTTGATAACCGCGTCGCCGCTGGCAATCGCGGTCAAGGCAACCTTATGACCGGCCGATATGGGTTCGGCGACCATGCACCCGTTTGTCAGGACATCGCCGGCGGCAAGATCAGCAATGGCTATCGCAACATTATCGCGCGCATTGGCAATGATGAAGCGTGGCGTCATGGCCTATTGCACTTCAACCTTTGCAAGGCGCGGCGACAGCAAATGGATGGCCGCAACCGCGAGGAAATACACCGTGGTGCAGATCGCAAAGATGATGGTGTAATTGCCTTGGGTCGCGTCCAGAACCAAGCCCGTCGACTTCGCCATGATCATACCCCCAATACCGCCGGCAAATCCGCCAAGACCAATCACGCTGCCCACGGCCCGTTTCGGGAACATGTCTGGCGGAATGGACAGCAGGTTGGTGGAGAATGCCTGATGCCCGGCCAGCGCGATGCCGATGAGCAGAACCGCGAGCCACATGTTGCTCACGCCCGTGACAAAGAGCAGCGGGAGTACACAGAGGCCGGCCATAATCATGGTGACCTTGCGCGCGAAATTCGGTGTCCGCCCCTGTTGAATAAGCTTTGATGAGAACCATCCGCCCGCAATGCTGCCGACATCGGACAGAAGATACATAATGATCATCGGCAACAGCACGACCTTAAGATCGACGTCATAGGTTGTACTGAAATATTTGGGCAGCCAGAACAGCATGAGGAACCAAACCGGGTCGGTCAGAAACTTTGCGCTGGCAAAGGCCCATGCTTCGCGCTTGCGGACAATCCGGCTCCAGCCGATTTTTTCGATCTTTTCGGGTGGATCATGTTCAATCCACTTCAGTTCGCCTTCGCTGACTTTGCCGCTTTCGCGCGGGTTGCTGTATAGCCACAGCCAAAGCCCAAGCAGCACAACGCCGAATAAGCCCGAGTAAATAAATGTCTCGCGCCAGCCGAACCCAAAGGCCTGCATAAACAGCCATAAGGTCGGCGCGGTTAGGATGACGCCAATGGTTGTACCGGAGTTGACCCAGCCAATGGCATAAGCACGTTCCTTTTGCGGAAACCACTCGCTGCTGGCGCGGACGACGGCCGGAAAATGGCCTGCCTCACCGATACCCAGAACCGCACGGGCGGCCATGAACGATGCGACCGAGCCGCCAAAGCCATGGGCGACATGGCCAACCGTCCAGATCGTAATGGCAATCGAATACCCAATCTTCGGGCCAAATCTGTCGATGACATAGCCCATGAACAAAAATCCAAGCGCATATGCCGCCTGAAATGCGGTGACGATATTTCCGTAATCGTCCTCATTCCAATTTAATTCGGTCTGCAGCGTGGGCGCGAGCAGCCCGAGCATGGTGCGGTCAATATAATTGACCGTCGTTGCGAAGAATAAGAGGGCTATGATCGCCCAGCGATATCGGCCAGTTCGTTCCGGAATTGAAGCGGTCTCCATAAATCCTCCTCTCATAGATATATTCAGACGATTGGCGCGGCCTCTATTGTGCAGCTTACCAACAATGATGTGTCAAAAAATGCCTGTACCGATTGACCAGGCGTAACCTGATGCACGCCCGTCACGGCGCCCGACGAAATCCATGTGCCCGCTTTGATGGCTATGCCGCGTTCACCCAAATTGTTGAGCAGAAAGCGCACAGCGCCGAGCGGGCCATCGGGGAAACTATTGGCCGAGCCACTTCCGGCGACGGTGCCATCAATTTCCAACCGAACGACCCAGTCGGCAAAGTTGCTGTTCTGCCAATCGGGTATCGCTTGGCCAATGATCAAGCCGTTATTGTTGCCGAAATCCGAAACGGTCACGGCTGGTCCCAACTCGTTGATGGTGGGCAAAGGCGAGCTTGCAATTTCGATGCCGACATGAACCGCCGCGATCTGGCGTTCGGCGTCTTCCAGCGTGTAATCCTGCTTACCAAGCGGCAGGTCTGAGCCGATCTTGATCAGAAACTCGGCCTCGGCTGCACCAAATCCGCCCGTGAATATGTTGCCAGACGCCACTGATTCCGCCGACAAAGTGTGCGCGGTAAAGATAGGGCCGGCCAGACGGTTTGCGCCAAATTTTTCAGACAGCGGCGGGAAGATACGCCCGACTTTCCATCCAATGACAGACTGGCCAGTCGCATGAATCGCTGCGTCCTGAACCGCGTAAGCAGCCGACAAGCTTTGAGGAATGGGGCCCGGATATTCCGGCAGATGACGGCCGTGACGCCGCGCTGCAACAAATTGGTTGGCAATTTCTGTTGGCATCATCGACGACCGTTTGCGCAGATATAATCTGCGTCCCTCATTGAAAATCTCATTATCGCCATTGTTATGGGAAACCGGTGTCATTTGCAAGGATGCGCCAGATGTTGTTCGCAACTTTTGCTGTATCGACATGCAATTCTTGCTATGCAGCCTATATGAAGAGCGTCCCAAAACCTCGGAACAAGGCGGTGTCAAAGCCGACGATCAATGATATCGCACGGCTTGCCGGGGTGTCGAAAAAGACCGTTAGCCGCGTCATAAACCGCTCTGGCTCCTTGCATGATGATA
>JBILBJ010000181.1:0-3961 GCA_044353705.1 Sphingorhabdus sp.
GACCCCAAATTCCGTTTTTCCAGTTCGTTCGGACCCAGCCTATGCTTGATTTCCCCCGTTGGCGCGTATGGATGCTCAACACCCTGATTATTCTGGGTGTGCTTTTTGCCATACCAAGCGTGTTGCCTACCCACACCAGGGCGCAGCTTGCGCAATTTGTGCCGACGCCGACCATCAACCTTGGTCTCGACCTTGCCGGTGGTAGCCACATTCTGCTTGAGGCGGATACCTCGCAGCTTGCCGAAACACGGTTGGAAGCTTTGGAAGATAGCGTCAGAACGGCAATGCGCCGCGCCGATCCGCGGATTGCGATTTCGGATGTGTCGCGTGCCAACGGGCAATTGAGCTTCACCGTCGACAGCCCCGCGCAAGTTGACGCAGCCCGCGAGGCGTTGTTGCCGCTGACCAGCAATGCAACCGGCAGCCGCGACTGGAACATCGGCGTGAATGACGGCAACCGCATGATCCTGACACCAGCGGGCGCGGGCGATGAAACCGCACTCGACCAAGCGATGGACACGGCGAAGGATGTCATCGATCGCCGCATTAACGCCTTGGGCACGCTTGAGCCGACGATCATTCGTCAGGGTGAAAATCGCATCGTCGTTCAGGTCCCCGGATTGGACGATCCAGAGGCGCTGAAGGCGTTGATTGGTAAGACGGCCAAGCTTGAGTTCAAACTTGTCGATGAACAAGCCGATCCCGATCAGACCGCGCAGGGCAAGGCCCGCGTTGGCAGCCAAGTTCTGCCCTATCCCGATAACCCCTCCGGTCTGCCGTACATTGCCGTGCGCCGGTTGGGCGGCATTTCGGGCGACAAGCTGGTGAAGGCAGACCCGACATTCGACTCGCAGACAAATGAGCCAGCGGTCACCATTCAGTTCGATAGCGAAGGCGGGCAGAAATTTGCCCGTATGACGCAGCAGAATGTCAACAAGCTGTTCGCCATCGTGTTGGACGGACAAGTGATCTCCGCGCCGCAAATTCGTGAGCCCATTTTTGGCGGCGTCTCGCAGATTTCGGGAAGCTTCACGACGGAAAGTGCGAATGCGTTGTCGATCTCGCTTCGGTCGGGCGCATTGCCGGTTGACCTGAAGATTGTTGAGGAACGTTCGGTTGGTCCAGACTTGGGTGCCGACTCCATCCGTCGCGGCGTTTTGGCCGCGGTTATCGGCACCACTGCAATCCTGGTGCTGATGTTCCTCGTTTATGGTCGCTTCGGCATGTATGCCAACGTCGCGTTGATCATCAACGTCGCCATGATCCTTGGCGTGATGGCATTTGCCAATGCAACGCTGACGCTGCCGGGTATTGCGGGCTTCGTCTTGACCATTGGTGCTGCGGTTGACGCAAACGTGCTGATCAACGAACGTATCCGCGAAGAATTGAAACGTGGCCGCCGTGTCGTGCAGGCGATTGAATTTGGCTATAAAGAAGCCAGCCGCGCCATTTTTGACGCGAACAGCACCAACGTCATTGCCGCGGTATTGCTGTTCATTTTTGGCTCCGGACCCATTCGCGGTTTCGCAGTGGTATTGATGATCGGGATCGTCACATCGGTTTTCACCGCAGTTACCATCACGCGCATGTGGGTCTCACGCTGGGTGAAACGCACGCGTCCCCATGAACTGACGATTTGAGGATATTGACATGAAACTGCTCAAAGTCGTTCCTGACGATACAAATATCGATTTCCTGAAATGGCGGACCTGGGCCTTTGGCATCAGCCTGTTGCTCATGGTCGCTTCGGTTGGTTTGGTGGCCACAAAGGGCCTGAACTTTGGCGTCGATTTTATCGGCGGCCAAATGATCCGCGCGACATTCACGGAGAGCACCTCCGCGCCGGTCGGCGAGCTGCGCGAAACGGTTGCGAAGCTCGGCTACGGCGATCCGACCATTCAGCGGTTTGGCGCTGAAAATCAGGTCTCGATCCGCATGAAATTGCCGGAAGGCGCCGATAAGAATCCTGAGCTTGCCAATGCCATGGCGACAAAGATCACCGATACATTGAAAGCAGGTCACCCCGACGTCCGCATTGACGGCGTGGATTCGGTGTCTGGTAAGGTATCGGAAGAATTGTTCAGCAAAGGTATCCTCGCGCTGCTCGCGGCGATGGCTGGCGTATCGATTTACATCTGGTTCCGGTTCGAATGGCAGTTCGGCGTGGGTGCCATTTGGTCTCTAGTCCACGACGTGACGCTCACCTTCGGCCTGTTCGCGCTGACAGGTTGGGAGTTCGACCTGAACATCATCGCGGCTTTGCTGACGATCATCGGTTATTCGTTGAACGATACCGTGGTTGTGTATGACCGTATTCGCGAGAATCTGATGAAATTCCGCAAGATGGAAATGGCATCGCTCTTGAACCTTTCGGTCAACGAAACATTGTCGCGCACGGTCATGACCAGCGTCTCGATCTCGCTGCCGTTGATCGTGCTCGTGCTGTTCGGACCAGATGTTATTTTCGGGTTCAGCGCGGCGATGGCGTTCGGTATTGTCGTCGGAACATATTCGTCGATTTATCAGGCTGCGCCAATCCTCATCTGGCTGAAGGTCGGCTCGCACAGCTTTGTGCCGTCCGATGAAGCCGGTTCAAAGGCTGAGCGTATCAGCGAAGGTTTTGAATCCTAATACTGGTGTCCGGAAAAAGTCAGCAAGCTGGCGGGCATTCTCTTTCCACGAGAATGCCTGCACGTTCGCAGTGACATATGCTGCTGCAATCGTTCTAAAGCTTGCGGACGAGCCGTACGGCTTTCGCAATCCACGCGGGGTCTGTGACGACCTGTTGCCGTGCCCCTGCCTCAAGCGGTAGCAGATGCAGCTTACCTGCCTCGCGCCCCAACAATCGGCCAAAGAGAAAACGGCCACCGGGACGCGGAACGAGAACGTCGAGATTGAGCGCCGATCCAAAAGCGTCGGGCTGAATCTGTTCAAGCCATAATTCGTCACCACGGCGATATTCGCCCGTTGCCGCGGCAATACGTAGGCCGACCATCGTCCCGCCCACGTTTGGCACCATGATGCGCTCTTCCTTGGTCGGCGCGTGCGTCCCGTCCTCGCTTAAGATGGCTGCCACAGGCAAAAACTGTTGATCGGGCAGGGCCACCAGATCGCTCGATTCAACGCCCAAGGCATCGGCGATGCGGTTAATCCAGATCAGCGACAGCACCCGCGTGCCTGTTTCCAGCCGTCCAATGGTCTGCGCCGTCGTTGTGGGCTTGCAGCGTTCCGCCACATCGGCAAGCGTCATCCCCTTGGCTCTGCGCACATCACGAATTCGGCTTTGCATAAAATACTCCATCACCAGATAGGTTTTTTATTTCCTACAATATTTACCACATGGCAAGGGTGATTCGCTGATGAAGCGGAGAATAAATATGCCCTCAAAGTCCCATGCAAAACGTAACGTGCCTGATCCAAGGCTATTGGCTGAGCGCGGGTTGCGCGAAAGCGGACCAGTGCCGCGTGACGCGAAAGCCCGACGCACGGTGACCGTCAATCTAGCGGAATCACCGCTTTCATGGTTGCATGCGCGTGGACATTTGTCGGACCGGCAGATGTTGGCGGGGGAAACCTTCCGCCGCGATTATGAAACTGCCGCGCTCGGTCCGCACGTCACCATGTCTTGGGAAAATGTTCCGGTCGGGCGTCAAAAGCGCGCTGCGCCGACTGGTTTGAACCGGACAGAACGGATGATGAGCGCAAAGGCGCGTTTTGACGATGCCTTGTCCGCGCTTGGGCCGGACCTGTCGGACATCGCGTGGCGCGTGATTTGCGTGGGCGAGAGCATGCCTGTGGCAGAACGCGAGATGTCTTGGCCGGTGCGGTCTGGAAAGCTCGTGTTGAAAATCGCGCTCGACCGGCTTGTGACTTTCTACCGGATAGCGGGTTAGGTCGCCGCTTCTTCAACCATCATGGCCAATTCGAGCCAACGCTCCTCCGCCGCGTCCTTTTCGGCGCG
>JBILBJ010000027.1:0-13003 GCA_044353705.1 Sphingorhabdus sp.
GCGCGATTGGTCTGGCGGCGTTGTCGTCGACCCAAAAGGGTGATGTGACGGCGCTTACGCGTGCCTTCACCGCTTTAGGCGATGCGCTTGGCTTAAGCTGGGCGCAGGGGGCCGCCATGCAGATTGATCCGCATGACCCGTGGGAACGACTGCTGGTTGCAGGGCTCGCACGCGATTTCCAAACGATGCGCTTGGATTTCCTACGCCGCCATGCCGCGAAGAAACCACTCGATGATGCACAGGACTGGCTGCAAACCAACACCGTCCGTGTGCGCGCGTTCAAGGCGATGGTCGACCGTGCCCGCATGGCAGGCATACCAACGCCCGCGATGCTGGCACAGGTTGCCGGTCAGGCACGGGTGCTATTGGGGCGTTAAGCCCTTAGCTCTTGGATGGAGCCAACCCGGCGGGGTTGCCTTTGGTTGAGGGGTTCGAGGCATTTTGCTTTTTGGGGCCCTCAGCCTTTGGTTTGCGGACTTCGCGGTTCGATTTCTTTTGGCTCTTTGCCATGATGTTTTCCTTTCGGGGGTGGAGGGGACAACGTGCAAAGCGCCGGATCGTTCACGCGAACGTCCGGTGATCCTTATCTATATGCACGAATGGCCCCCGTTATAAGGGCACCCACCGAAATGAGGTGATTAAGCCACTGCCTCTGCTTCACGCTTATAAATGCTATTCAGCGGATGGCGGAACAGCTTCGTCACCATGGGTTCGAAAAACTCTAATGGCAGCGTGTCATATTCTGGGTCGAACGATGGGCAGTCATATTTTTCGATGAATTCTTCGGTGTCCGCAAACCATTCATGACCGCGGAACTTTTCGCGCATGTCCCGATCAAGCCCAAGATAGTGGAAGAAGTTGTGACCTTGGAAAATGCCGTGGTTTTGGACAATCCAGTGGAGCTTTTCGGAAACGAACGGCTTTAATATGGCAGCAGCAATGTCCGGGTGGTTTGCCGCGCCAAGTGTGTCGCCAATGTCGTGCAGCAGCGCCATGACGACATAATCTTCGTCCCGTCCATCACGATGGGCCCGCGTCGCGGTTTGCAAGGAATGGGTCAACCGGTCCACCGCGAATCCGCCAAAATCGCCATCGAGCAGTCGAAGATGGTCCAATATCCGTTGCCCGCCATTTTGCGAGAACGGGATATTGTGCCGCATGATGATTTGCCAATCTTCTTGCGTGCTCTGTGACATGTCGTGGAAATTTGCGCGGTCTTCGTGGTTGTCCATGGTCGATATCCTCTCCCTAAAACCCTATCATGTCCTTGTGATGAAACAAGTGCTTCATGCGCGCGTAAAATGCGGCTAGACCGATTTTATGGCGGTACTTGAGCTCACAGATAAACCCTTTTTTGCCGATAAAAATCGCGCATTTTGGAATCTCCATTCAGCCGGATGGGCAGGCGCAGTCATTTTGCGCGCTGCGTCGGGTATTGCCCAAGGGCAGCCTGTCAGTTTCCTTGTGCCCATCCTGATTTCAGCGGTCACCGGTTATTCGATCACGCTTCTGCTATCGGTTATTTACCGATTTCTGATTGATCAGCGGCCATTTATTACGTGGAGCCTGACGTTCGTTGCGGTGTCCTTGGCCACGATTGGCTATGCGTATATGGACGTGTGGGTGCTGCAAACCATTCGGGACGGGGTGGATGAAACGCCCTTTGCGCAGTTATGGCTTGCCGCGATCTATATCAACTCGGTGCTATTGGCGGCTTGGTCCGCGCTGTATTACGCCATCAATTATTTCGTGCGCGCTGAAGAGCAAGCGGACCAGATGATGCGGCTTGAGGCGCAGGCGACCAGTGCGCAGCTGACGATGTTGCGGTATCAGCTGAACCCGCATTTCCTGTTCAACACATTGAACAGCATATCGACGCTCGTGTTGCTGAAGCAGACGGAGCAGGCAAATGCCATGTTGTCGCGGCTATCGTCATTTTTGCGCTTCACCCTCATCAACGAAGCCGCGGCCAAGGTACCCCTGACGCAAGAGATCGAGACGTTGAAACTGTATCTCGATATTGAAAAAATGCGTTTTGAAGAACGGCTGCGGACATATTTCACGATTGAACCCGCTGTCGAAGACGCTCTGGTGCCGTCACTTCTGCTGCAGCCATTGGTGGAAAATGCCATCAAATATGCGGTGACCCCGAAAGAGGAGGGCGCGGACATTTCCGTCACCGCTCAACTCGTCGGTCAAAGAGTGCGGATTACCGTATCGGACACGGGGCCGGGCTTGCAGCCCGGGCAGCAAGATCACAGCCTCTCCACCGGCGTTGGTATGGCGAACACCCGCGAGCGACTTTCACAAGCTTATGGCGACGATCAACGCTTTGAACATTATGTAAAAGCGGGCGGAGGATTTGAGGTTTTGTTGGAACTACCATATCAAAGCCGGATTATAGCAGGGGAAGACATTCAAACGGGGTCTAAGCAGCAAGGACAAATATCCGCATGAGCATTCGTACAATATTGGTCGACGATGAAAAGCTGGCGATCCAAGGCCTTGAATTAAGGCTTCAGCC
This sequence comes from Sphingorhabdus sp., assembly GCA_044353705.1. Taxonomy (GTDB): domain Bacteria; phylum Pseudomonadota; class Alphaproteobacteria; order Sphingomonadales; family Sphingomonadaceae; genus Sphingorhabdus_B. The sequence continues at coordinate 2,525 of JBILBJ010000027.1, forward strand.
GTTCGACGACATCGAAATCGTCGCGACCTGCCACAACGGCCGTGACGCCATTCGCAAGATTAAAACGCTGAAACCCGATCTGGTGTTTCTCGATATTCAGATGCCCGGATTTGATGGCTTTTCGGTGGTTCAGGGCGTGATGGATATTGATCCGCCTTTGTTCGTCTTTGTGACGGCCTATTCGGAACATGCGATTAAGGCTTTCGAAGCGCAGGCCATCGATTATCTCATGAAGCCGGTCGAGCCAGAACGTCTTGCAGACACCATGGACCGTGTGCGCAGCAGGCTTGCCGACAAGCGTACATCAGATGAGCTGGACAGGCTTCGCAATGTCATCAATGAAGTTGCGCCGGATGCTGCCGACAATCTGAGTTCGATGGACGACGACGTGGCGTCGACCCGGTTTGAAAAGCTTATCAATATCAAAGATCGCGGCCAGATTTTCCGCGTCGATGTGGAAAGCATCGAACGTATTGATGCGGCGGGCGATTATATGTGCATCTACACCGCCGACAACTCGCTCATCCTGCGTGAGACAATGAAGGATTTGGAAAAACGCCTCGATCCAAGAACGTTCCAGCGCGTCCATCGTTCGACAATTGTCAATTTGGATCAGGTGCGGCAGGTCAAGCCGCATACGAACGGCGAATGCTTCCTTGTGCTCGAATCCGGTGCACAGGTGAAAGTCAGCCGGTCCTATCGTGACGTTGTAGCCAGGTTTGTCCATTAAGGAGAATAAGGATGGCAGAAGCCGATACTTCACCGCGTATGAAGGCCAGTGACTTCCATCCCTATATTCTGGAAATTTTCGATGGCTATGTCCACGGCAAGCTGACCAAACGTGAATTCATCCGCGAAGCCGCTAAATTCGCGGCTGCGGGCGTCACCGGCCTCATGATACTCAACCAGTTGCAGCCGGATTATGCTTTGGCGCAGCAGGTTAAGGCCGACGATCCGGCAATTGTCATGTCGCGGGTGACGGTACAAAGCCCGGACGGGCATGGCAGCATCAGCGGGTTGCTGGCGCGGCCAGCCAACGCAAGCGGCAAGCTGCCGGCGATATTGGTGATCCACGAGAATCGCGGGCTGAACCCCTATATCGAGGATGTCGTGCGCCGTCTGGCCAAGGCTGGCTATATGGCGTTTGGCCCTGATGGCCTGTCGTCGCTCGGCGGTTATCCCGGCAATGACGAAAAAGGCCGCGAGCTGCAGGCAAAGCTGAACCCCGGCAAATTATTGGAAGACTTTTTTGCCAGCTATGAATTCCTGCGCGATCATGCCGACAGCAACGGCAAGGTTGGCGCGGTGGGTTTCTGTTATGGCGGCGGCGTCTGCAATGCGTTGGCTGTTGCCTATCCGGAAATGGCTGCATCAGTGCCTTATTATGGTCGCCAACCAACGGCTGCCGAAGTTCCTTTTATTAAGGCGCCGCTGTTGGTCCATTATGCCGAGGTCGACGAGCGCATCAACGCCGGTTGGCTCCCCTATCAGGCAGCGCTCATCGCGAACCAGAAGGCGTTTCAGGTGCATTTCTATCCGGGTACGCAGCATGGCTTCCACAATGACAGCACGCCCCGCTTTGACAAAGCAGCGGCGGACTTATCATGGGCCCGGACACTTGCGTTCTTCGGGAAAAATCTGCGTTAGCGCCGGTCTTTGAAAAACGCCTGTAGCAGTTCCGCCGATTCGTCTGCGGATATGCCAGAATATATTTCGGGGCGATGATGCACCGTGGGCTGTTCGAATAAACGCGGGCCATGCGCCACAGCGCCGCCCTTGGGGTCCTCAGCGCCATAATAGAGGCGGGCAATGCGCGAATGGGCGATTGCGCCTGCACACATCGCACAGGGCTCCAGCGTGACCCACAGGTCGCATCCCGTGAGCCGGTCATTGCCAAGGTGCGCCGCAGCGGCACGGATGGCGAGGATTTCGGCGTGGGCCGTGGGGTCATGATGCTCAAGCGGACGGTTGGCGCCACGGCCGATAATGACCCCGTCCTTGACGACAATCGCGCCAACGGGCACTTCGCCTTGCGCGGCGGCTGCCTGCGCCAATTTGAGCGCTTCATTCATCATTTCGCGGGCTTTGGACAACGGCATGTTATTTTGCTAGCGTAGATTACTGCTTTTGACCACACATCGGCTTGACCTTTTCGGTGTGGAGCGTTAGGGGCAGCGACTTTCGCGGGACAGTGATTCCGCATACACTTTTTTATACAGGACATACATCATGGCGCGCATCTGCGAACTCACCGGTAAAGGCCGTCTGGTCGGCAACAATGTGAGCCACGCCAACAACAAAACCAAGCGTACGTTTCTGCCTAACCTGCAGAATGTGACTTTGTTGTCGGATGCCCTTGAGCAGGGCTACAAGTTCCGCGTTTCGACCCACGGTCTGCGTTCGGTTGAACATGTCGGCGGTCTCGACAACTGGTTGTTGAAGACTTCGGACGAGAAGCTCTCGACAAACGCGCGCAAGGTGAAAAAAGAAATCGCCAAGAAGCAAAAAGCTGCGGCGTAAGCCCAACGGCTGCTTTTGCGGCCTGTAGTTAGAACGAATCAAAGCCGGGGGCAGCCACTGCCTCCGGTTTTTTCTTGTCCGGGGCAGAGGGCAGCCGGAACTTCGTCAATTACGGGCGGAATATGAACGATCGATAACAGACACATTCAGCATTCGGTCAATCACGCATGTTTATAAGGCAATTATCGGCACAGCAAAACGCCGCATTGCCCAATGTGGGCCGAACCTGAAAACAACGGAGTATCGAACGTCATCGACAAGTCGGACAGCAATTGCCGCCGCAATCGTTAGAATATCAACATTTCGTCCGGATGTGATCCCTGAACCTCATGCACATCCGGACGGAATGGTCGACCAGGCGGTAGCATGACGATCATGAGCCAGCCTTCAACCGAAGGCTGGCTTTTTCGTTTCAACTGAAACTTGTCTGCCTGCGCTTTATCCGGCAAAGCGCCGCAATGACTTCATCACTCGAATCCGCACGAACTGCCGTCCGGCCCTTCCATCGCAAGTCTGAACCAGAAGTGCTTGCCCCATTGGTGGTCGCTGCCACTCTCAATGGCACCGCGCGCGCCGAAGTTGTGCGCACCGCGCGGACCCTGCTGGCCGATTTGCGTCAGGTGCAAGCCGATGGGTGGGTGAACCAGTTTTTGCAGGAATATCGTCTCGGAACGGAGGAGGGCACGGCGCTCCTTTCGCTTGCCGAGGCATTTTTGCGCGTACCGGACCCCCAGACGGCTGATTTGCTGATTGCCGACAAGCTGACGGAAGCGGAATGGAGCAATCATAAGGGGCAGTCATCGAGCTTGCTGGTGAACAGCGCGACGTGGGGACTTGTGCTTGGTAAAGCGGTTCTGGGTGACAGCACAAGCACGTTGAAACGCCTGATTGCAAAGGCAGGCGAGCCATTTGTGCGTCAGGCCGTTGGCGCGGCGATGCGGCTGATGGGCCAAGTTTTCGTCATGGGCCGCGATATTGACGAAGCCATCAAGCGGATGGAATCAAAAGACAACCGCGGCTTCACCGCGAGTTTCGATATGCTTGGCGAAGCTGCGCGAACCAAAAATGACGCAGAACGATATTTCGAATCCTACGCCGCGGCCATCGCAGCCGTCGGTCGCAATGCGGCGCGCGGGCATAGCATTTCTGTAAAACTGTCGGCGCTGCACCCGCGTTATGAAACCGCGCAGAGCGCAACATGCGTTCCAGAACTGGCCGATATGATCACGCAATTGGCCCGGTCTGCCGCGTCGCTCGGCGTGCAACTCACCATTGATGCCGAAGAAGCCGCGCGACTGGAAATGAGCCTTGATATCATTGAGCGTGTCGCGCGTGATCGTGACCTGCGCGGCTGGGATGGCTTGGGCATGGCAGTGCAAGCCTATTCCAAACGCGCCCGCCCCGTCATCGCATGGGCCAATGCACTGGGCCATGACACGTCACGCATCATGCAAGTGCGCCTTGTCAAAGGTGCCTATTGGGACAGCGAGATCAAACATGCGCAGGAACGCGGACTGACCGACTTCCCATTGTTTACCCGCAAGCCGGCAACCGACGTATCCTACCTTGCGTGCGCCAAAGATATGTTTGAAGCGGCCAAAATTCGCCCTGCATTTGCAACGCATAACGCGCTTACCGTCGCGACGATCTTGCAATGGGCGGGGGACAATCGCGATTTTGAATTTCAGCGCCTGCATGGCATGGGCGAAGGGCTGTTTGAACGCCTTGTGCGCGAAGAGGGCTATCAATGCCGCACCTACGCTCCGGTAGGCGGACATCGCGACTTGCTCGCCTATCTGGTCCGCCGCCTGCTGGAAAATGGCGCCAACAGCAGTTTCGTGCACCAACTGGCGGACCAATCCATCAGTGAGGATGAACTGCTCGCCGATCCGGTAGAGAAAATCATGGCTGTTGCCGGCACAGGGCACCCAGCGATCGCTGCCCCTGCGGATCTTTTTCAGCCAGAACGAACGAATAGCCTTGGCATTGATCTTGATGATGCGGTGATCCTGCAGGAAACGGCAGCAGAGATCGCGCTGCCGGTTCAATTGGGCAAACAGACAACAGCCTCACCAGAAGGTGCGGTGACCAAGGCGCTTGTCGCCTATCCGGCATGGTCAAATACCCCATTGGACGAACGCGCGGACTGTCTGGAACGACTGGCCGACCTGTTGGAATCCAACCGTGGCCGGTTAATGGCTATTTTGGTGCAAGAGGCACGCAAGACGATCCCTGACGCGCTCTCCGAAGTACGCGAGGCGATTGATTTTTGCCGTTATTATGCTGCGCGCGCACGTACGGATTTAATGCCTGTTGAATTGCCCGGCCCGACGGGCGAACGAAATGTTCTGCGGCATGAAGGCAGGGGTGTGTGGGTCGCGATTGCACCTTGGAATTTCCCGCTCGCGATATTTTTGGGGCAAGTGGCGGCAGCATTGGTCACGGGCAACACCGTGGTCGCGAAGCCTGCTCCGCAAACACCCGCCATTGGGCAACTGGCAGTGGTGCTGGCGCATGAAGCCGGCGTTCCCGAAGATGTGCTCCAGATTGTTACCGGCGGTGGCGACGTCGGCGCGGCCCTGACCGCCGATGTCCGCATTTCTGGCGTGGTGTTTACTGGTTCGGTCCCGACGGCAAAAGCTATTGCCCGCAATTTGCTCGCTGATGATGCGCGACCATTGGTGCCGCTGATTGCCGAAACGGGTGGCCTCAACGCCATGATCGTCGATTCCACGGCTTTGTCTGAACAAGTCGTTCGCGACATCATCATCTCTGGCTTTCAATCGGCAGGCCAGCGTTGTTCGGCTTTGCGGTTGTTGCTTCTGCAAGAGGATATCGCAGAACACACGCTTGAGATGCTGCGCGGCGCGATGGACACTTTGAACGTGGGCGATCCTGCCGATCCTTCTACCGACATCGGCCCTGTCATCGATCAGGATAACTATGACAAGCTGATGGCCTATCGTGCCGAGGTGAAGGACAGAATAGTTCATGAGATAGACGTTCCGGCAAAAGGCCTGTTTGTGCCCCCGTCGGTTATCCGTCTGGACAATTTGGACGACTTGAACCGCGAATGGTTTGGCCCATTGGTGCATGTTGCAACATGGAAGGCTGGCGAGCTTGAGGATACAATCGCACGGGTGAATGCCAAGGGTTTTGGTCTCACAATGGGGCTTCACAGCCGGATTGCGGGCAGCAGTGCGTTGGTCGAAAACCTTGCCCGCGTCGGCAATCTGTACATTAACCGGTCGATGATTGGCGCGGTGGTGGGTAGTCAGCCATTTGGCGGCGAAGGCTTATCAGGCACTGGCCCGAAAGCAGGCGGACCGCATTATTTGTACCGCTTTTGCGCCGAACGGACGACATCTGTCGATACAACCAGCGCGGGTGGCAACGCATCGTTGCTGTCGCTTGAGGACGATAGCTGACTTTCAGCGTTAGTGAATGGTTCCCAAAGTTGTATGCGCGCTCAGCATGATGATGAGGCGTTCGATCTGGCGCCAGCGGCAATAATGCAGATGATTGCCAATGTTACGGCTTTTTATCGCGCGTTCCGCCGCTTCTATGCCGGCTTTGGGGCCGAATGTGTCCATTAACGTCGTGGCTTCCACAACATCCCGCGGTTCGACGTAGAGCGGCAGATACATACAGACAGCGGCTTTCGATTGTTGTTTTGGGTCGCAGACAGGCCCGGGGGGGGAGCCCATCTGCAACGCCTTATTACAAATTACGTGTCGCGTTTCCGTCAAAGCAATTGGTTAGCGCAAATTAAGCATGAACATCGGGCTTGCTAGGCTGCCGCACTTGGTGGCAAAGAGCGAATATGTCTGGAACACAAAACAATCAGCCCCGCCTTGCCGGCGGCATTTTCGTCGCTCTCGGTTTATTAATCGGCGCTATTTTGGGTGTGGCATTGGATCAACCCTCCGCCGGATTGGTTATCGGTATGGCTATCGGCAGCATGATCGCGGTGGCGATATGGTTGTTTGATCGTAAACGAAGCACATAAGGGTCAGAAAAATGTGGAAGCATGTTCGCAACATTACGTTGATATTCATCGCGTTGGCGCTTGCTGGCGCCTGGTACATTACCCGTCCTGACGTTGCACAATTGCCGTTGGATGCCGTGACCGGGCCTAAGCCCAACATCACTGAGGGCCGCGAACAGATTTTCCCGACCATTAAGGTTGCCGAGGTTGACCGCTGGAAAGCCGGCGAAGCACCAATCGCTGCGCCGGGTCTGATTGTCGAGCGCTTTGCGGAAAGTCTCGACCATCCCCGCAACATGTATGTCTTGCCCAATGGTGATGTTCTGGTCGCTGAAACAAATTCCCCGCCGCGCGACGTTGGCGGTATTGAAGGCTTCGTCATGAAATGGCTGATGGGCAAGGCTGGCGCGGGCGTGCCGTCTGCCAACCGCATCACATTGCTGCGTGACGCCGATGGAGATGGCAAAGCGGAGTTGAAAACACCGTTCCTGACGGGGTTGAACTCGCCATTTGGCATGGTGCTGATCCGCGATACTTTGTACGTCGCGAACACCGATGGATTGATGGCCTTCCCTTACAAGGCGGGCGACACAAAGATTACGGCGAAGGGCAAAGAGCTTACAAAGTTTAATGCAAAAGCGCCAAACAACCATTGGACGCGCAACTTGGCTGCATCGCCCGATGGAAAGAAGATTTACATATCGGTCGGGTCAAACAGCAACATTGCTGAACATGGGATAGAATCCGAAAATGGCCGCGCGATGGTGTTTGAATATGACATCGCCAAGGACAAAAAAATTCCATATGCCATCGGTTTGCGTAACCCCGTTGGCCTCGATTGGGATAGCCGTGGGCGCCTGTGGACGGTGGTCAACGAACGCGACATGCTTGGGTCGGATATGGTGCCCGATTATCTTGCCCTTGTGGAATTTGGTGCCGATTATGGATGGCCGCAGCATTATTGGGGTGGCTTTACCGATCATCGCGTTTCACCACCGAAGCCAGAAAAGCGGGAATATGAACGCCGCCCTGATTACGCCTTGGGTGCGCATACCGCTCCCTTGGGCCTTGCATTTGGCTATGCGGGTAAATTGGGCGCTGGACTGACCGATGGTGCGTTTGTTGCGCGCCATGGCTCTTGGAACCGCAAGCCCGTGTCGGGCTATGATGTGATCTTCGTGCCCTTTCCAAAAGGCGAGCCTGTAGGAAAGCCGGTCAACATTTTGACTGGGTTCCTGGACAAAGACGGCAAAGCGCAGGGGCGGCCGACGATGGTTGTTATCGCAAAGGACGGATCGCTTTTGGTCAGCGACGATGTCGGCAATATTGTTTGGCGGGTTCGGACGAAAGGTTAGGGTCAGGACCTAAATCCGTCGGCCCGCGCGGCCGGCAAGTTCCACTGTGTAATGCCATGCTATGCGGCCCGACCGGCCGCCACGGCTTTGCGCGAAACTTAAGGCATCGGCTTCGTCCCAATCGAGGTCGAAATGCGCCGCGTAACTGCCAACCATTTTCAGATAGGCATCCTGATCGGGATATTGAAACCCGAGCTTAAGGCCAAACCGGTCCGCCAAGGCTAGGCTATCATCCACCGCATCACGTCCGCCGGTATCTGGATCCGCGCCATTTTCTCTCTCGACGATGTTCCGGCGGTTCGATGTCACGCACAAGCGGACATTGTTCGGGCGCGCTTCAACGCCGCCTTCCAGCAGCGAGCGCAACAGACGCGCGCTTTGGTCATTGGGCTCGAAAGAAATGTCGTCCACGAACAGCAAATATCGGCGGCCTGATGCGGCAAGCTCGTCGAATAATGCAGGCATGCTGGTAATTTGGTTCGCCGCCGCCTCGACAAGCGCAATGAAAAAGCCTTCTTCTTGCAACGCTGCGACCACAGATTTGACCAGGGCGGATTTCCCCATGCCGCGCGCGCCCCATAATAGGACATCATGCGCTGCAGCGCCCGAAGCATGCCGCCGGCTGTTTTCGATCAGGTCGGCTTTTTGCCGGTCGATACCAACGATCAGCTCAAGCGGCAGTGGCTTGAAATCATGTACCGGCGCCAATGCCCTGCCGTTCCAATGATAGGCCGGATGGGACGATAGGTCCGTCGGTGGCGCAGGCGGCGGTGACAGCCGCTCCAGCGCCTCAGCAATGCGTTTGAGAGTGTGGTCGTTCAAGCCGCCAAATCCTCGGCATCCAATGCGTAGAGCAAGTCGGCACCGGCCATCGCGCTGCCTTTGAAGGCAAAGGCTTCGGGAACCATGATGTCCAGATAATAACGGCAGGCGACAATTTTGGCCTTTAGGAAGGCGCTCGTATCTCCGGCGTCGATTTCTGTTTGTGCGGCCCGCAATTGCTTCAGCATCAACCAGCCTGCAGTCACGACGGACATCATGTTGGTATAGGCATAACTGCTTGCGAGACGATCATCCACGCTTGCGCCCAACATATATTCGGTGACTTCAGCGCATGCTGCGCTCAATGCCGAAAGACCCGGTTGGTCGGTGGCGTCTTGCGAAATGGCCGCGAGATGGTTCCGAATGACATCACCGCCTTGCATTGCCAGCTTCCGCCCGACGAGATCGGCGGCCTGAATGCCGTTGGTTCCTTCATAAATCGCGGCAATACGGATATCGCGATAAAACTGGGCTGCGCCGGTTTCCTCAACAAAGCCCATTCCGCCATGCACCTGAATACCCAACGAGGCGATCTCGCTGCCCATGTCGGTGCCGTAGGTCTTGGCCAGCGGCGTCAGCAGATCAACCATCTCCTGCGCTCCAGCTTCGCCGAGCGTGGCGCGGTCAACATAGCCCGAGGCCAGATAGAGCAAGGCCCGTATTGCTTGCGTGCCCGCTTTCATACGGAGCAGCATGCGGCGGACATCAGGATGCTCGACAATCGCGACGGACTCGCGCGACGGTCCGCTTGCTTTGGCCGATTGGACACGTTCACGGGCAAACCAGATGGCTTTTTGCGTTGCGGCTTCGGCAATTTGAACGCCTTGCAAGCCTACATTTAGCCGCGCGTTATTCATCATCGTGAACATCGCACGCATTCCGCCGAATTCAGGGCCGATCAGTTCGCCAACGCATTCACCCTCTTCACCAAAAGCGAGAACGCAGGTTGGGGATGCATTGATGCCCATCTTATGTTCGATCGATACGACCTTGATATCATTCGCTTTGGTAAAGCTACCATCCTCTGCGACCTGATATTTGGGGACCAGAAACAGCGAGATACCCTTTGTTCCAGCTGGGCCATCCGGCGTGCGGGCCAGCACGAGATGGACGATGTTTTCGGCCATGTCATGGTCGCCAAAGCTGATATATATTTTGGTGCCTTTGATTTGGTAGGTGCCATCGCCGCGCGGTGTCGCGGTCGATTTCAACGCGCCGACATCGGAACCTGCCTGTGGCTCCGTCAGGTTCATCGTGCCAGACCATTCGCCGGTTGATAGTTTTGGCAGGAACATGTGTTTTTGCGGGTCCGACCCATGATGGTTGATGGCTTCGATCGCGCCAACCGACAAGATCGGGCACAAGGCAAATGCCATGTTCGCTGCGCCCAAGGAATCCAGCGCAACGGTCGCCATCGAAAATGGCAGGCCTTGGCCACCGAACGCCGACGGTGCGTTTATTGAGCCCCAGCCATTGGCGACATAGGCTTTGTAGGCCGCGACAAAACCTTCGGGCATGACCACTTTGCCATCTTTCAAACGCGCGCCAACGGTGTCGCCGATCCGGTTGAGTGGCGCAAATTCGCCCTCGGCAAAGGCACCAATGCCTTCCACAATCGCTTGCACCATATCGGGCGTGGCATCGGCGAAGCGTTCATGTTGCGATAAAGCTTCGATACCTACGATATGCTTCAGGACAAATGCTTGTTCAGTAACGGGTGCAGAAAAGGCCATGATCAATAAAAAATCCTGTTAAATCGTGTCGACCAAGGCCTATAGCCGCGAATGATGTTTG
>JBILBJ010000028.1:0-12989 GCA_044353705.1 Sphingorhabdus sp.
TAACTGCCGGCGCAGCATGGCACGGCACTCTGGTCGCGACACCCTATGCGCTGATGTCAGCCGCTTTGGACAAAATCGCCACTGGGCGGGTAAACACATTCGTTTTTACCCAGCCTTCGACAGCCGACAATCAACCTATCGTCCGGCCCAGTCCTGATTTATCCTATTCAACATGCGTTTTTGATTTGGCCAATGGCCCCGTGTTGCTCGACATTGAACCCGTGCCTGACCATTATTGGTCGATCAGTATATTCGACGCCCGCACCGATGTCGCGGCTGTCCGCAGTGATCGTGATACCGGCGGTAAATCGGCGCGCCTTGCCTTGATTCGAAAGGGTATGGCTGTCCCAAAGGGCTATGAACCCGTGGCGTTGCGTTATGATAAAGGATTAGCTCTCATTCGCATTCTGATGACGGACGCGGCAGACTTTCCAACGATTGATGCCATCCGCAGAAAATCGACCTGCAAGCAGCTTTGAGGTTCAATTAGCTATTGCACAACGGAAGGCACCACCCTAATAGCCGCCTTCCAGTGCACCCGTAGCTCAGCTGGATAGAGCATCAGACTACGAATCTGAGGGCCGGGCGTTCGAATCGCTCCGGGTGCACCACTTTTCTTCTCTCTGAATACAGAGACCTCTCACAATGAGCGCAAAATCCAAATCTGCCATCGTTCTGTTGTCCGGTGGCCTCGATTCAATGGTTGTTGCCGGCTTGGCGCGCGAGGCGGGCTATGACCTGATTGCGCTGACCATTGACTATAATCAGCGGCACAGGATTGAACTCGACAGTGCCGCGACCATCGCGGCGCATTTGGGGGCGATTGAACATATCGTCCTGCCGCTTGATCTGACACGCTTTGGCGGCTCCGCGCTGACCGCGGACATTGCTGTTCCCAAAGAGGGCGTCGAAGAAAACGCCATCCCGGTGACCTATGTGCCTGCGCGCAACACGATATTCCTCTCCTTATGCCTTGGCCTTGCCGAAGCACGCGGCGCACGGGATTTGTGGATTGGCGTCAATGCACTCGATTATTCGGGCTATCCCGACTGCCGCCCGGAATTCATCCGTGCCTTTGAAGGCATGGCCAATTTGGCCACCAAGGCGGGTGTTGAGGGCGATCATTTCAGCGTCCACACGCCGCTGCTGCACATGAGCAAGGCCGATATCGCCACGCAAGCGGCGCGGCTTCGCCTTGATGCGGGCATGAGCTGGTCCTGCTACGATCCGACGCCCGATAACAAAGCCTGCGGCCGCTGTGACAGTTGCCGGTTGCGCGCCAAGGGCTTTGCCGATGCGGGATTGCCCGATCCCACCATCTACGCATGACCTATGCGGTTAAAGAGATTTTCCTGACGCTTCAGGGCGAGGGTGTTCACGCGGGCCGCCGTGCGGTATTTCTGCGCTTTGCGGGGTGCAATTTGTGGACGGGTCGCGAAGAAGACCGCAGTTCGGCCATTTGCCAATTTTGCGATACCGATTTTGTCGGCATGAATGGCGAAAATGGCGGCCGTTATGACGCGGCTGACCTTGCGGCAAAAGTTGCGGCTTTGTGGGGCGATGGCACGCAATCGCGCTATGTCGTGATCACAGGCGGCGAGCCCATGTTGCAGGTCGATGATGCGATTGTCGACGCATTGCACGCGCACGGGTTTCAAATCGCCATTGAAAGCAACGGAACCATTGCGGTCCATCCCGGCATTGATTGGGTCTGCATCAGCCCCAAGGCAGGGTCCGACGTGATCCAACATCATGGCGACGAACTGAAACTCGTCTGGCCGCAATTGACGAGTGATTTGGACCGCATGGAGGGATGGCAATTTGCCCATTTCCTCATTCAGCCCATGGATAAAGGCGACCCCGTGTTGAATGCCGCCAGCGTAAAAGAAGCCACGCGCTTCGTCATGGACCGCCCAAAATGGCGCTTATCCTTGCAAAATCACAAGATTTTGGGGCTGCCCTGACCCATATCAAATATGCTTGAAACCTATTCCCAAAGATGACAGTCTTGTGACGGGAAGAGGAGAGCAGAAAAATGGCAAAAGCCAAACAGGCGCAATTGCGCAGCTATAAAAGCTATTCAAAACGTATGTCCGACCATGTCGCCTTTGCGCTGGTCGTCTACACATTGGCGCTGATTTTTTTGGTGACGCCGACCATCGAATCGCGTGGCACGTCGATTTTTCCTTATTTTGTCTTGGTCCTCTTTGTGGCCGCAGTCATTCCGCCATGCCGCAATATGGAACGTCGCTGGCAGGCGTTGGATGCCGCTGCGTATAATGGCGACGGTCTGCAGACGCATTATGTCGTGGACCGGCTGAAGCTTTGGGCTGCTGCCGTGGCCATTCCGGCATTTTTAGCGGTATTGTTTACGGTATTTTGACCGCCGCTTGATTGACGCTGTAACGGCCCGCGCCTAAGCGGGAATCATGCTTAAACCTCAAGAAGCGCTCGATCGCGCGCACAATCTCGTTTCCCAAGCCATTAAAGCCGGTGCCGATGCCGCCGATGCCGTTTATGTGTGTGACGCATCGACGGACGTTCAGGTGCGGCTGGGCCAGTTAGAGGATGTCGCCCGATCCGAGGGCGAAGATATTGGCTTGCGGGTTTTTGTCGGCCAGCGATCGGCAACGATTTCATCGTCCAACATGAACCCCGATATTCTGGCCGGTCTGGTTGCGCGCGCTATCGACATGGCGAAGGAAGCGCCCGAAGACCAATATGCGGGCCTCGCGCCGCACGACCGGCTGCTCACCGGTGCAATTCCGGACTTCGACGGCGATGATGGCCAAGACCCCGATCCGGCACATCTGCGTGCAGCGGCGCTTGAATGCGAAGATGCCGCGCGCGCCGTTCCCGGCGTCACCAACAGTGAAGGCGCTGGCGCCAGCGCCTCGCGCTCGATCTTTGCGCTTGCCACCAGCCACGGCTTTGCAGGCGTGAAGGCTGGATCAGGCTATGGGATATCGGCCAGCGTCCTGTCGGGTGATGGCGATGCCAAGGAACGCGATTATGACTGGCGTTCGGCCCGGCATCTTGCCGATCTCGCCAGCCCCGCCAGCGTCGGCACGCGTGCCGGTGAACGCGCAGTCAAGCGGTTGAACCCCGGCACCGTCAAAAGCGGACAAATGCCCGTGGTGTTTGACCCGCGCGTTGGCAGTTCTTTTGTCGGGCATTTGCTGGGCGGGATCAGCGGGTCGGCCATTGCGCGCAAAACAAGCTTCCTGCTGGAATCGCTCGGCGCGAAATTGTTCGACAGCGGCATATCCATCATCGACAATCCGCATGTGCAGCGCGGGCTTGGGTCGCGCGCCTTTGATGGCGAAGGCCTGCCCACCGCGCGCCGTGCGATCATTGAAAATGGCGTTTTGACCGGCTGGTTGATGGAAAGCGCATCGGCGCGGCAATTGGGATTAGAACCCACCGGCCATGCAAGTCGCGGCGTCAGCGGCGCGCCGGGCGTCAGCCCATCGAACGTACATCTGGAAGGCGGCAGTGTCAGCGTTGCCGAACTGATCGCGGACATCAAACATGGTGTCTATGTGCACGAACTGGCCGGGCAGGGCGTTAATGCTGTGACGGGCGATTACAGCCGTGGTGCCGCCGGTTTCCTGATCATCAATGGCGAAATTGCCGGACCCGTGAGCGAATTTACCATTGCCGGCAATTTGAAGGATATGTTTGCAGCGATGACCGCAGCGAATGATCTGGAATGGATCCGCAGTATCAATGTGCCCACCTTACGGATCGACGGCATGATGATCGCAGGTGCCTGAACTTGACCGAGACGCCGTAATCGCAGCCACGCAGGAAGCTGCGGCGTTGGCGTTTGCCAGTTGGCGCGACGGCGCAGTGCCCGATGCCAAGGTGTGGGAAAAGAGCCGCGACAATTTCGTGAGCGAAATCGACATGGCCGTCGACGCGTTTCTGACCACGCGCTTGCAGGCGATTTTGCCGGAGGCGGCATGGTTGTCCGAAGAGACGCTCGATGACCCGAAGCGGCTCGACGCGCGGTTGTTGTGGCTGGTCGACCCTATCGACGGCACGCGCGATTATGTGCGCGGACGCAGTGGCTGGTGTGTCTCGGTCGCCTTGGTGGCCGATGGTATTCCGGTATTTGCGGTGATGGCCGCGCCGGCTGAAGGCAAAATCTGGGTGGCGGCACGCGGCGAAGGCGTGACGTGCAACAATGCGCCACTGTCGGGCAGCACACGATTGGATTTCACCGGATCACGTGTGCCCGCCGATGAATTGCCACGGCTGGATGCGGACCTTGTGACGGTGACCAAACCCAACAGCATCGCGATGCGGATGACGATGGTCGCGTGTGACCGTGCCGATTTGGTCGCAACGCTGCGCTGGGGCAATGAATGGGACATCGCCGCTGCGCACCTCGTCGCGCAGGAAGCGGGCGCAGTCGTGACCGATGCGCTTGGCGGAGCGATATTATATAATAAGCGCAAGCCATTGGATTTCGGCCTGATCTGCTGCGCGCCGGGGATACATGACGCCGTGGTGGAGCGCTTGTCGGGGCGCGCTGCGCGGATTTTGTCGGCGTCGTGAATGTGTGCGAAACCCCTGGAATCGTCATGCTGAACTTGTTTCAGCATAACATGCAACGTCGCCCGTTATCCTGAAACAAGTTCAGGATGACGAATTGGGGGTAGGTGCGTTAGGCTAATTCAGCGCCCCGAAGCCCGTGGCGCTAAACCCGCGTCCGCGTCCACAAAGCGTCGCGATCCATGTCACGCGGGTTGTTGGCAACAGCATCGACAAACGCCTTGCGCACCCAGCGAAACTTTTCGGGGCGGCTGGTGAAAATACGTTGGTCCCACGCATGGCTGTCGGCGGCGCGGACTTTGCGGGCGATTTCGCCATAAATACCTGCGGCCGATAACACCGCCCAGCGTGCACGCAGCGGCAGATGCGCCGCGCCGACGCGTGCTGACGCTTCATATTGCTCGGCTTCGTCCGCCAGCCAACGGCCCATCAGCGCCAGTTTTTTGCGGTTATGCGGCTTCATATGTTCGCCCGGCCCGATATCGAGCGTCGCCAGCCAGTCGTCGGGTAAATAGCAGCGTCCGGCGGCGTCATCTTCGGCAATATCCCGCGCGATATTGGCGAGTTGAAAGGCGAGGCCAAGGTCACAAGCGCGGTCGAGCGTGGCGTCATCATCCGCCGGAACGCCCATCACCACGGCCATCATCACGCCCACGGCGCCAGCCACATGGTAGCAATATTGGTAGAGATCGCTTTCGCGGCGGGGGTGCCAGTCCGCGGCATCCAATGCGAATCCCTCAATTACATCCTCGGCCATGCGCGCCGTTATGCCACACTCCCGCGCGACAACGCCAAGGCAGTCAAACGCTGGTTCACCTGTGGGTATGCCCGCCAGCGCTGCTGCGGTGAGCGCGCGAATGGCCGCAAGGCTTTCCTGCGGGTCGGTGACCGCTGCCATCGCGCCGCCATGGTCCTGACCATCGGCCATATCATCGCATTTGCGGCACCATGCATAGAGCAGCCAAACCCGCTCCCGCGTGGTCCGGTCAAACAACCGGCTGGCGAAACGGAAGGACTTTGAACCCCGCGATATGCTGTCCTGCGCAAATTGAACAAGGGCAGGGCGATCAAATTCAGCCACGGCAAAAATCTGTGCAAGGGCTGATGAAGGTTTGGTTCACAAATCGTCTGCTTTCATCTGGAAGATAGTCTTGTGCGGCACATAGACGGCCATCTTGTCCAGCAGGCCGTCCAGCGTGTCATCGACGATCATGATGCCCGCATGTTGCGGCCGGATAAAGCCGACATCGATCATGTTCTGGTTGAACGCGATAAGCTGATCATAAAAACCCGCAATGTTCAAAACGCCGACGGGTTTTTGATGATAGCCAAGCTGTGACCAGCTGATGGCTTCCCACAATTCGTCCATCGTTCCGACACCGCCGGGAATGGTGATGAAGCCATCGGACAAGTCGGTAAACCGTGCCTTGCGTTCGTGCATGCCCGAAACGACGTGCAGTTCGGTGCAGCCCTTGTGCGCGACTTCAGCGCCGACCAATGCTTCGGGGATGATGCCAATGACTTCGCCGCCTGCCGCAAGCGCGCTGTCGGCAACGGCGCCCATCAGGCCCAATCGGCCGCCGCCATAGACAACGCCAATGCCGCGTTCCGCCAGCATCTTACCGACGCTGCGCGCCGCTTCGATATAGACGGGATTATCGGGGGTAGCCGAACCGCAATAGACCGCGAGCCTTTTCACCTATTTGCTTCCTCCAACATCAATGCAGCGGTTGCCTTTGCGCTGCCGACAACGCCGGGGATGCCAGCGCCCGGGTGCGTGCCTGCGCCGACGAAATACAGATTGTGTATCGCATCATCGCGGTTGTGCGCACGCATATAGGCCGACTGCCACAAAACGGGTTCAAGGCTGAACGCGCTGCCCAAATGCGCCGAAAGGTCGCGGCCAAAATCGGCCGGTGTGTAATGGAACTGGGTCATGATCCGGCTGCGGATATCGGGGATCAGACGGCGCTCAAGCTCATCCAAAATCCGTTCCTTCAACGCTTCACCAACATCGCCATCCCAATCGAGCGGCGCTTTGCCCATATGCGCGACAGGCGCGAGGACATAAAATGTCGAGCAACCTTCGGGCGCAAGGCTTGGGTCAGTGACGGTTGGATGGTGCAGATACAGCGAGAAATCCTGTGGCAGGACGCCGTTTTTGTAAATGTCGTCGAGCAGGCCTTTGTAGCGCGGGCCAAACAGGATCATATGGTGCGGAATGCCTGGCCATGTGCCCTTGATGCCAAGGTGAAGCACGAAAAGTGACGGCGACCAGCTTTTGCGCCGCAGCGATTTGGTTGCGCGCTCGCCGCGTTTGTTGCTGGTCAACAAATCCTTGTAGGTGTGC
This sequence comes from Sphingorhabdus sp., assembly GCA_044353705.1. Classification (GTDB taxonomy): domain Bacteria; phylum Pseudomonadota; class Alphaproteobacteria; order Sphingomonadales; family Sphingomonadaceae; genus Sphingorhabdus_B. The sequence continues at coordinate 6,911 of JBILBJ010000028.1, forward strand.
ATCAGGTCGCCATTGGACGCCGCCATGTCGCAGTCCATACGCCAGCCTGATTTCGTGCGCACGCCAATGACCTTGTCACCGCGTGTTTCGATTTCTTCGACAGGATCGCCCAGACGGATCGTCCCGCCGAGCCGTTCAAAATGCGTCACCATCGCGGCGACAAGCCGGTTGGTGCCGCCCTTTGCAAACCAGACACCACCTTCTTTTTCGATGGTGTGGATGAGCGCGTAGATCGCGCTGGTGCTCATCGGGTTTCCGCCGACGAGCAATGTGTGGAATGACAAGGCTTCGCGCAGCTTTTCGTCTTTCACATAAGACGAAACGATCGAATAAACCGAGCGCCATGCCTGATATTTCATCAGCGCAGGGGCAGCCTTGATCATCGATGCGAAGTCGAGGAACGCGACTGAACCGAGCTTTTGATAGCCCTCTTTGAACACGCCCTTCGAATATTCGAGGAATTTGCGATACCCCTCGACATCGTCGGGGTTCAGCTTTTCGATTTCCGCTTTCAGCCCGGGTGCGTCGTTCGAATAATCGAAATTCGTGCCATCGGGCCAGTTCAACCGGTAGAACGGGAAAACGGGCATCAATTCCACGTCGTCCGACATTTTATGGCCGGAGAGCGACCACAATTCTTCCAGACATGGCGGGTCGGTGATGACCGTTGGGCCACCGTCAAAGGTAAAGCCGTCTTTTTCCCAATAATAGCCGCGGCCACCGGGCTTATCGCGCGCTTCGATAATCGTCGTGGAGATGCCTGCAGATTGCAGCCGCATTGCAAGCGCAAGTCCGCCAAATCCGGCACCAATAATCGCTGCTGTCTTCGTCATAAGTTATATCCCAAAAATGCGTCATCCTGAACTTGTTTCAGGATAACAGGCGACCCTATTTTGTTATCCCGAAACAAGTTCGGGATGACGAAAAGTGCGAGAGTCCTGCTCATTTCTTCTTGCTCCGGATCGCGGTGATGGCTTTTCCTATCGGAATGGGCGGCTTGCCAATCAGGATGCGCGCCTTGTCACTGTTGCTGCTATTCCCAGCATAAAAGCGTTCAATCAATCCGGGCTTTAGCCTGTAGAAACGTTCTAATATTTTATATCGGTCGCGGCCTTCGGCGCCGCGGAACAGCATCCGGTTGAGTATCCGGAAAAATCTGCCCTTGTTCCAATGGTCCTGCGCACGCTGGCGCAGAACAAGATTGAGCTTGTCGCCGTCAAGATCGGGCTGCTCTGCAATGAAGATCGCGTTGCGCACCGCATCGGGTAGGGAATAGCTGGTCACCGCCTGAAAAAATGCACCGCGCGCGCCGGCTTTTGCCGTGCGGCCACTGCCACTGGCCCAATAGCTCTCCAGATCGCCGCCCATCACGACGGGCAACACGCCACTTTCTTCCCGCAAGACGCGCTCGACTTTCCAGCCTTGTTCATCGGCATAGGCCGCAATCCGTTGACGCAGGATGCGCGGGTCCAAATCGGGCTTGTCACTATAATAGGTGTCTTCGACAAACAGCTTGTCCATTCCAAAGGGCAGGACATAGACGAAGCGATAGCCATCATGCTGGTCGACTGTCGCGTCCATGACGATGGGTTTTGTAAGATTGTGCGGTTCTGACAATTGCATCAGCTGGCCGGTAAATTTCTGCCATCCGCAATCGAGATGGTTCAGGTCACCCGCACCCCGCGCGTCAATCACGCCGCCAGCGTTAATGCGCTGTGCGCCGTCGAGAACCACCAGCCTGGGCGAGACCGCCTTCACTTCACGGCCAAGCATCAATGATGATGCAGGCAGGTTCTTGCGCAACACCCAGTCGAGCCGTTCGGATTCAATCGTGTAATAAATATTGTCGAGCGCGCGGCTGTGCCCGGGAAATTTGACGTCATAACCCGACCAGCCATAAGTCACCAATGGCGCAGTCAGCCAACGATGCTCAGGCAATATGTCGCTCGCAAAAAAGCTCCAAATATGGTTACCGCCAAAGCTGTCGCCTTGTTCAATCAGGACGATTTTCAATTCGGGCCGCATTTTCGCAAGGGCAAGCGCGATGAGCCCGCCCGCAAGCCCGCCGCCGACAATAGCCAAATCGCATTTGATATTTTCGCGTGTCACCATGCGGCCCTAGCGCAGCCGTTTTACAAGGGGAAGGCTTCTGCCAAGGTAATGCACAGCTTTATGCATGGCGATTGTACCACGCACCGACGTCGTCATAATTTTCCTATATGCTAACCATAGTGAAAATGCGTAAGCATAGGGTCAAACGGGAGAAGATATCATGCGGAAGAAATGGCTTTTGGCCGTCCTTGGCGGGCTGGTCCTTGCGGGCGGTGCGGCGTATGTAAAACGTGACGCACTGGCGATGGCGCTGATTGCGCGGGCTGCGGACGGCGCAATGTCGCGCAATGTCATGGCGGAATTGCCCGCCAACGCCCTGCATGTCGGATTTTGCGGCACGGGTTCGCCCCTGCCAAACCGTGACCGCGCGGCTGCGTGCACCGTTGTGATCGCCGGTGGCCGGTTGTTTGTTTTCGATATGGGTGAAGGCTCCGGCAAAACCCTGTCTCTCATGGGTATGCCGCTCGATAAGATTGAGGGCGTGTGGCTCACGCATTTGCACAGCGACCATTTCGAAGGCCTTGGCCCCTTCACGCTGCAGCGTTGGGCAGGGACGAGCGCGAAAACGCCATTGCCTGTGTCTGGCCCCGAAGGCGTCACCGAAATCACCGATGGGCTGAATTCGGCGTACCGGATTGATTCAACCTACCGCATTGCCCATCATGGCGCAGCGGTCGTGCCGCAATCGGGCTTTGGCATGACGGGCAAAGCGATCCAGCCGGGCGTGGTTTACGATGCCAACGACGTGCGCATTACCGCCTTTTCTGTGGACCATGATCCGATTACGCCCGCCTTTGGCTATCGTGTCGACTATAAAGGCCGCAGCGTCACCATATCGGGTGACACCGCCTTCACCCCTGCGCTCGCCAAAGCGGCCAAGGGTTCGGATTTATATGTCAGCGAATTGCTGTCGCCGCGCATGGTCGATATCCTCGCCACCAGCGCGCAAAAGGCTGGCATGATAAATCGGGCCAAAATCTTCGACGATATCCAGAATTACCATATCAGCCCCGAACAAGCCGCGGATGTCGCAAAAGCGTCCGGCGCGGGCATGCTGGCCTTCACCCATATCGTCCCATCGGTGCCCAAGCCTTTGGAATTTGCGCTGATTGGGGATGCCGCCAGCCGGTATAAGGGGCCAATCAAGGTCATGCACGATGGCGACCTGATTAGCATTTCTGGCCCTGATGATTTCGAAACACGCAATTTGCTAAACCGATAGCATAAGGGCTAAAGGCGCCAGATGAGCTCTTGGCTGATCTTGTTGTTATCAACACTGGCGATGACGGCGATTGTCGGCGTCCGCTATCTCGTGGTCAGCGGTGCTTTCGCATGGGCGACGAAATTGCGCGAGCCGGGCCTTTATCTTGGCCTTGACCAACAAATCCGCCGCGAAATCGGCTGGAGCCTCGCCAGTGCCGCGATTTACGGCATTCCTGCGGGTTTCGTCGCATGGGGATGGGATAATCTCGGCTGGACGTTAATTTACCGTGATGCCGGCGCTTACCCTTTTTGGTATCTGCCGCTGTCGGTGTTTCTGTATCTGTTTGCGCACGACACATGGTTTTATTGGACACACCGGCTGATGCATCGCCCGTTTTGGTTCAAGGCCGCGCACGCGGTCCATCATGAAAGCCGCCCGCCGACGGCATGGGCTGCCATGTCCTTCCATCCGTGGGAGGCATTGTCAGGGGCGTTCGTCATTCCGTTTTTGGTCTTCGTCATTCCCATTCACGTTGCGTCTTTGGGCGTCGTGCTATCGGTGATGACCATCATGGGCGTTACCAACCATATGGGGTGGGAATGTTTCCCCAAATCCATCGTCAACGGCAGATTAGGGCGGTGGCTGATAACGGCTACACATCATCAAAAGCATCACGACGCATATCGGGGGAATTATGGGCTATATTTCAGGTTTTGGGATAAAATGTGCGGCACTGACCTTGGTCTCGGCCATTGGGATCGCAACCTTAAGCGGCGCGGCTGAGGCTACGTCTGCAACCTCCACGCTTGAAATAAACATCTATGGTCTGCGCAGCACAAAGGGCAATGTCCTTGTCTGCGTCACCGCCAATCCGCGCTTCTTCCCCGATTGCGGCAAGGATCCCAAAAGTTTCAAAACCAGTATATCGGCGCGCGATGCCGCCAATGTATCGTTTACCGGCGTAACAAAGGGCACATATGCGGTCGCGTTGGTCCATGATGAAAATGCCAACAACAAAATGGATATGGCCATTTTCCTGCCCAAAGAAGGCTTTGGCTTTTCCCGCAACCCCGCGATTGTTGCTGGCCCGCCCAAGTTTAAGGCTGCGGCGTTTGCGGTTGATGCCGCCGCCGTCAGCCAGCGGGTAAAGATGAAGTATATGTTGTAACGGCGCGGTCGTGCGCGGCGGCGGAACTTTCTGACCCGCCTTAACGAGTTGGAAATCATGTGTGGGTCATAGTCCCGATTCTCTGCAAATAGGGCGCCCGCTATGATTTCGTCGCACGACCAGTTTACATCCAATTCTTCTCACCCCGCGTCGGCAAAGGCGGCCGACGCGCCACGCGCCCTTACGCGTGAGGCGCGCTTAAGCTGGATCGGATCAAAGCTGGCGCAGCTGATCGACGTTGAAGACGCCCGGCTTGATGCCCTGCACCACCGTATGTGGATGCGGATATTGCAAAGCGGCCTTGAACCCGCCGCACCGCGGAACGAGATCGATCAGCTGGCGATCCACATCCTTGCGGTCGCAACATTGGCCGACGATGTCGCGGCGAAAGATGGGCCACAGGCCGCAATGGCCGTCGTCATGCAGGCGAGCGGCAAAACGCTTGAACCGGGGCTGGCGGAAAAATTCCTGCGCCTTGCAAGTTCGCCCATATTCTGGAGGGCACTGCAGTCGGATGTTGCTGCGGCCTAAAATCATTGCCGTGACGATGTTCATCCTGCTGGACTGATACGCTTCACGCGCCTATTGCATCCTCATCCCCGGGGAGTCGTGTGACTGAGAGGGATGGGTAACGCCATCCGACCCGCTGAACCTGATCCGGCTGATACCGGTGTAGGGAGGTGAGACCGCAGCCAGTCTGGGAGACTGGCGAGGACCGAGCCCCGCAAAGGGCTTAAATCTCTCCTCCCCCAAATGGAGTGAGAGACATGGCAGACATCCCCGCACGCACCGAAATTGGCGTCACCACTGGCCCGATCCGTGGATCGAAGAAAATCTACGTCGGCGACCGCAAAGTGGCCATGCGCGAAATCTATCTTGAGCCATCGTCGGGCGAGCCGCCTGTGCGCGTCTATGACTCCAGCGGGCCGTATACCGACAGCGAGGCACGCATTGACATCAGCATGGGCCTACCCGAAATCCGCAGCAGCTGGATCCGTGAGCGCGGCGATGTTGAGGAAGTGCTGCAACGCGAAGTCCGCCCCGAAGACAATGGTCAGCTTGGCCCAGACCGCAGTGGCGGCGTTGCGCCATTCCCCAATGTCCGCAAACATGTGCTGCGCGCAAAGCCCGGGATGAACGTCAGCCAGATGCATTATGCCCGCCGCGGCATCATTACGCCGGAAATGGAATATGTTGCCGAGCGTGAGAATCTCGGCCGCGCGCGCCTTGCCGAATATATCCGCGATGGCGAAAGCTTTGGCGCGGAAATCCCCGATTATGTGACACCCGAATTCGTCCGCGAAGAAATTGCCCGCGGCCGTGCGATCATCCCCAACAACATCAACCACCCTGAATCCGAACCGATGGCGATTGGCCGCAATTTCCTGGTCAAGATCAACGCCAATATCGGCAACAGCGCGGTCGCATCTGATGTGGCGACGGAAGTCGACAAGATGGTCTGGTCGATCCGCTGGGGCGCGGACACCGTCATGGACCTGTCGACCGGCCGCAACATCCACGACACCCGCGAATGGATCATCCGCAATTCGCCCGTCCCCATCGGCACCGTGCCGATTTATCAGGCGCTGGAAAAG
>JBILBJ010000029.1:0-12910 GCA_044353705.1 Sphingorhabdus sp.
AGCTCTGTCGCAACTGAAAGATGCCATCGCGCACAGCGAAGCTGTTCGCGATTATGTCAGCCGCGATCTGTTTGCCGAAATTCTTGAGAATGAAGAAGAGCATGTGGACGTGCTGGAAAAGCAGTTCGACATGATCGCACGCATGGGTATGGAAAACTACGTTCAGTTGCAGTCGCAACCGCCCGAAGAATAATCAGTCTAAGCGCATTCCGCCAAGGGCGTTGCGTTGGGCGGCCGCGACCGGACGGCGCTCAACCAAGGGACTGGTTTCGGCTTCGAGCGCCGACACTGTCGCTTCGAACAGCGGCCGCAGGTGAACGACCTTTTCAACAAGTTCAGACGGGTCGATCTGGATTTCGACATAATGCCGCGCGGCGACTTCAATTTCTTCGGCCAACAATGCCAAGCGATTCGCGCCAAATTGCCACGCCTCGCCTCTTAACGTGTGCGCAAGCATCACCAGCTTTGCCGAATCTTTCAGACGCATGGCTTCTTCGATTGCGGCCACCGATTTCGTGCCGTCTTCAAGGAAATAGCCCAATATGCGCACAAAGCCTGCACCCAATAGGTTGCGGGTTTCACCAAAGGCTTTCCAGTCGATCAGTCCATCCGGATCGTTCGTCAACTATTTGCTCCCGGGACACGGAAATACGGTCCAGCACGACAGTACACCGACAGAAGTAAACAGAGCGTTGACATAGTCTGTTTGCCAGACTGCGCTGCGTGCGGGCTTAATCCGCGAACGGGTTCTTTGATGAACGGAAATTGATGCGCACGGGTACGGCACCAAAATCCAAGTCACGGCGAATACCGTTGAGCAAATAGCGCGCATAGCTGGCGGGCAATTCGTCGGTCCGGTTGCCGAAAATCACGAACGTCGGCGGGCGGTTGCGCGCCTGAGTCATATAGCGCAACTTGATCCGCTTGCCGCCGGGGGCAGGTGGCGGGTTTGCCGAAATCGCAGCCTCGAACCAGCGGTTGAGTATGCCGGTGGGCACGCGCTTGTTCCACGCCTCACGCGCGTCAAACGCCGCCGATATCATCTGGTCCAGCCCCTTGCCGGTCAGCGCAGACACGGCGATCATCGGAACGCCCTTCAACTGCGACAGGCCTTCTTCCAGCGCGGCACGAATGCCTTTGAACAGGCTGCTGCCGTCGACGGCCACGTCCCATTTGTTAATCGCGATAATCAGCGCGCGGCCTTCTTGAATGACATGGTCGGCAATTTTCAGGTCTTGGACTTCCAAACCCTTGGTCGCGTCCAAAAGCAATACGACGACCTCAGCAAAATCGATGGCGTGGCGGGCGTCGGCCACCGACAGCTTCTCAAGCTTATCCTGCACCTTGGCGCGCTTGCGCATCCCTGCCGTATCGATCAGGCGCACGCGCCGTTCGGTCAGCATCGGGGGAATATTGCCTTCTTCATCGGGCTCGCGCTCTTTCGGGTTTGGATCGTTCCAGATCCAGTCCACCGAAATACTGTCGCGGGTAATCCCGGCTTCAGGGCCGGTAATCAAGCGGTTCTCACCCAAAATCTTGTTAATGAGTGTCGATTTGCCTGCGTTGGGGCGGCCAACAATGGCCAGCTTCAATATCGCGTCAGGTGCTTCGGGGTCGGGCACTTCAAATGCACCGCCGTCAATATGCGGCAACAGCGACTGGAACAGGTCGGCCATGCCTTCGCCATGTTCTCCGCTGATCGCAATCGGGTCGCCAAAGCCAAGCGCGTAGCTTTCCAAGATGCCGTTATCGCCCTGCTTGCCCTCGGCCTTGTTCACGGCCAGCACGACCGGGGTCGCGCTGCCGCGTAGCCAACGGGCAATTTCTTCATCGAGCGGGGTGACGCCAACACGGCCATCGATCAGGAACAACGCAACCTGCGCGCCTGCAATCGCGGCCTCGGTCTGCATCCGCATCCGGCCGGGCAGGGTATCGGGATCTTCATCCTCATAACCTGCGGTATCGACAATGGTGAATTCAAGATCGAACAAGCGACCTTGGCCCTCACGCCGGTCGCGCGTCACGCCAGGCGTATCGTCGACAAGCGCCAGCTTCTTGCCAACCAAACGGTTGAACAAAGTTGACTTGCCGACATTGGGCCGACCGATAATGGCTACCGTCGGCAACATGCCGGCATTACTCCTTTAAAGACTTAGCCCCGGAACGCGGAAATGCGGCCGGAGTCGTCCAAGATATACAATGTGTTGTTCGCCACGATTGGGGCGAGCGACACGTCATTTTTGACGTCGAATACTTCGGTGGCGGCGCCTTCGTCGGGGGAAATCGACCAGATCGCGCCATGCGAATTGGCAACGATCAAACGGCCACCGGCAAGGACTGGACCATACCAGCTGATCGGGCCCTTTTTCTTCTTTTCATTTTTGAAACGCTGCAGCTTTGAAATCCACCGGACCTTGCCGCTTGAACGCGCAACGCACAGAAGCTTTGCCTCATCCGTCATCACAAATACCCATTCGCCCACGGCGACAGGTGTCGAAATGCCGGCAATATTGATTTCCCAAATGCGCTGGCCGCTGACCAGTTCATAGGATGCCATACGGCCGCCCTTGCCGAGCGCAAAGACGCGGCCACGGTCAATAACGGGATCGGCGTCAATGTCGGTCAATGTAGATACAGATGTCGACATGGCCGTGCGCGACAAAGTGTCGCTCCACAGGCTGCGGCCATTTTCATAACGATAGGCCGCAAGCTCACCGCTGGAATAGCCAGCGATGACGGTGCCTTGTGCCGCCGCAGGTGCGCCAACGCCAAAGATGCCCGATGCGGCCACTGGGCCAGCTTCGTTCCATTGCGGTTCACCGTCGCTTTGACGCAACGCATAAATCTGGTTGTCCTGGGTCATGACATATAGATTGCCATTGGACAGTGTCGGCGCACCGCGCAGGGGCCCGGCAGGACGCTTTTTCCATATGAGCGCGCCGGTATCGGCCGCGAGCGAGGCGACATCGCCAACGCCATTGGTCGCAAACACATTGGTCGCGGTTGCGCTTACGCCGCCGCCATAGCGTGATGACTTGCCATCATTTTTGACTTCAAGCGCATTGCTCCAGATTTGCGCGCCGGTATTGGCGTCAAAGGCCGTAACCCGCGCCGTGGTGTCGACAACATATAACCGTCCGTCGCTCATCACCGGGCTCGCGGCGAGGCGTGCGCGCGGGTTGGCGCCGGTTACGCTTGCGGTCCAGACGCGCGACAGACCTTGGCTCAATTCCACATGGCCGGGTGATTTTGATGCGTTACCGCCGGGCTGCGCCCATGCTTCGTTGATATATGCTGGCGGCAAGGTCACCGCAACATTGGCCAGCGCGGGGTCAACGTCGGTGTCGCGCTCGGTACCCAATATGGCGACGCGACTGCCGACGGTCGGGGTGTTGTTTTTCTTGCCAGCATCGCCGCGCATGCCGTCCAAAACGGCACAGCCGCCAAGGGTGGAGGATGCAGCGAGGACCAATAAAAGCTTAGTGACAGTCTTCAATTTCACTCTCCCTTGGAGGCGGTTTCATCCGCCTTCGATGCCGCATTGCGCTTTGCGTCAACCTGAACAGTATCTACGCCAAGCGCGCCAGCCATTTGTTGCGAACGGCTGCGCAGCGACTCCGGCAGGTCCTCCTGCTTTGCAATTTGGGCAAAAATCGGGCCAGCCAAATTGTCCTTACCCATTTTCAGATAGGCCAAAGCCGTCAGTTCACCCGCGCTGCCGAACCATGCATGGCCGGGGGTCGCAAGTGGCTTCAACCGGTCAATAACCTGTTGCGGCGGGATCGAATCAAATTCGGCGCTGACCTGACGAATGAGGGCGAGATCGCGGAATGTCTGCGGCAGGCTGCTGTCTGCTGCGACCTTTGCATATATTGCGACCGCTTTCTTGGTCTCACCGTCTTCGCCGAGCAAATTGGCTTCGACCAACTGCGCCATTGCGCGATATCCCGGTTGGTCCGCCTTGGCGAGTGTTGCCAGCTGCGCGCGCGCTTCTTTTTCCTGACCGGCGCGCAATTTGTCCATGGCGTCAACGAACAGTTCGCTTTGCAAGTCAGCCGCAGCCTGCTTTTGGTTGTGATAGACAATCCAGCCGCCAAAGGCCAGCAAACCCGCCGCAATTGCGGCCAATAACCAGCGTCCGTAACGTCTCCAGAAATACGTAAGATCGCTTGCGCGGACGGCATCATCCACTTCGCGCAAAAACGCTTCGTCACTTCCGCTCCGGTCTTTTTCAGGGCGCTGTTCTGTCGGTGTCAAAGCCAAGAGGGCCTCCGATTATAAATAGTCTTGATCAGTTGGAGCCGTCCTTAGCCCGACTTGGCTGGATAGGCCAGCCTGCTTTACGCAGGTTGGTACAGCTGTTCGGGTCCGGGGAAGCTGCGGTCACGCACGCCAGCGGCATATTCGCGCACAGCATCTTCAACGCTGACGCCCATATTGCCGAATTTTTTGACGAACTTTGGTACGCGGTCGAACAGGCCGAGCATGTCTTCGGCGACCAAAACTTGCCCGTCGCATTGCGCGGACGCACCAATGCCAATCGTCGGACAGGCAACTTTTTGCGTAATTTCAATGGCAATAGGCTCAAGCACGCCTTCGATCACCATTGCAAAGGCACCGGCATCGGACATGGCGATGGCATCTTCGACAATCGATTTGGCTTCTTCAGGGCTCTTGCCGCGCACGCCATAGCCACCAAGGATGTTCACGGCTTGCGGCGTCAGGCCGACATGCGCCATCACCGGAATGCCCCGTGACGTCAGGAATTCGACCGTCGGCGCCAAAACCTTGCCGCCTTCCAATTTGACCGCGGCGGCGCCGGTTTCCTTCAACAGGCGCGATGCGTTTACAAATGCCTGCTCGGCTGAGGCTTCGTAAGAACCAAAGGGCATGTCGACGATGACGGCAGCGTGATAGCTGCCGCGCACAACCGCTGCGCCATGCGCGGCCATCATTTCCATCGTCACCGCCACGGTGTGCGGCAGGCCGTAAATCACCTGCCCCAGCGAGTCGCCGACGAGCAGCATATCGCAATGCGGGTCCATCAATTGCGCCATGCGCACGGTGTACGCGGTCAGCATGACGAGCGGTTCTTGGCCCTTTTGCTGACGGATGCGCGGCACAGTCAGCCGCTTCATCGGCGAAGGCGTCGGGTTCGCACGGCTGGTGGATGTGTCGAACGTGAGCGTTTTTGAATTTGTAGACATGGGCCGAGGACTTAGCCGCTAAACGCACCGCGCGAAAGGAAATTGACTCGCGGTCGTTATCGGCGTGCCGCAACTGCCTCTGCAACATTATCACTGAAAATGCCGTCGACACCCGTCGCCAAAAACGCCTTCATCTCGGTTTCAACGTCGCCAATGCCGCGCGGGTCGATGCCTGATTTTTGCGCCAGCGGCAGAAAGTAATTTTCGCGGCGGAATGTCCATGGGTGGACCGCAAGGCCGACCTTGTGCGCATCGGCCACAAGCGTCGTGGGCGTGCCCAGATTGCCGATGAGCGTGCGCGGGATGACCATGGCCTTGTTCGGGCCAACGCCATCGGCATAGGTCGCGACAATTTTCAGGCCCTCGGCAGTAGCCATTTGCGTGTAGGTTAAATCGCTGCGGTCGGCGGGGCTGCCCTTTTCATCCATCAGCTGGATCAGCCGCAATTTGGTCTTGGGCCGCAACGCTTTTAGATTTTCGACCTCAAACGACTGGATGAAAATCGGCGCATCTTTTGTGACATGGCCAAATGCGGTCAGCATCGCCAGCAACGGCGCCTCATGCGGCAGGCCGATTGACGCGAAATAGCTGGGGTGCTTGGTTTCAGGATAGACGCCGACATTGTGCGCCTGTGCGAGGGTCAGTATCTCTTCAAAGGTCGGGATTTCAAACTGCCCGTCAAACGCCATATTGTCCTTGCGCAATTGCGGCAGCCGTTCCTTGGCGCGCAAGGTCTTGAGCTCGGCCAACGTGAAATCTTCGGTGAACCAGCCGGTCATTTTATGACCATCGATGGTCTTGCTTGTCTTGCGGTCGGCAAATTCGGGCTTGTCGGCAACGTCGGTGGTTTCCGAAATCTCATTCTCATGCCGCGCGACCAATACGCCGTCTTTTGTCAGCACAAGGTCAGGCTCAATATAATCCGCGCCCCGTTCAATCGCGCGGGTGTAGCTGGCGATGGTATGTTCGGGCCGCTCGCCCGATGCGCCGCGATGCGCGATGATGATGGCTTGGCCGTTTAAGGGTTTTTCCATGGCGTGGCTCTCCGGTGTCGCGCAGGCGGGCAATAAGAATAAGGCGATTAAGAGGGTGCGCAGATTTTTCATACCGCCTTCATGGCCGCGCAGCATTTCATTATTGCGACAAGACCGGTTCCCATTCGGATTCCTTGAAACCCACCAGCAAAGTCGCGCTGCCCTCGACGACGGGCCGTTTGATCATCGACGGGTTGGCGACCATCAACGCAATGGCTTTGGCCTCGTCAATGTCAGCCTTGTCGGCATCGGGCAATTTCTTGAAGGTCGTGCCGGCCTTGTTCAGCAGCTTTTCCCAGCCAACTTGGGCCACCCAGCGCGCCAGATGCGCTTCGGTCACCCCTGCCTTTTTATAATCATGAAAGGCAAAGCCGACACCGCGCGTATCCAAATATGTCCGCGCCTTTTTGACGGTGTCGCAATTGGGAATGCCGTAGAGGGTGATGTGTGACATGGGTTTCTTTCTGGTTCGCGCAGGTGGGGTCGCAAAGCGCCCTTTAGTTTTTCTGGAGGGTTTTCGCCTCAGGAAATAATGGCCACGCCAATTGTTGGCCCAAAGTCGCGTCTGGCAGATTCTCTACCCCATAGCTTTGCGGATAGGTGCGGGTGATTTTCGCTGTGCCGAACAGAACGTCCCAAAAGAACAGCAGATTTCCAAAATTGCCTTTATAGTTCACGGCAGGGTCGCTGTAATGACGCCCATGATGGGCATGGTGGGTAGCAGGCGTCGATATCGTGCGTTCCACCACCCACATGACGGGCGAAAGCCATTTGATTTTGAGCAGCTTAGCATCCCATGCCACATCGCTATGCGCCCCGATGATCACAAGTTGTTTGACCACAACATAGCCAGCATAGACCCAACCCAAGCCCATGTAGACCAATACGGCCGAGAACCAGATGCTTGGCATCAGCGCGTAATAAAAAATGTTGTTCCGGTAGACCAACCGGATGCTCATATAGCGGGCGTTGTGGTGCGCACGGTGCATATTGTAGAGCCACGCGAAGCTATGCGATGCACGGTGCTGCCAATATTGCATCATATCGTCCAGGATCAGGAACAACCCGATCGCCAAAAATATATTTATACCCGACAACATTCCACGCCATTCGGGACGCAGCGCGCCGAGCGCATAGTCGACAAATATCAAAATGGCGGGCTGGGTGAAAACCAACAACAATACGGTGCTGACCACTTCGACAATGCCGTCGTCGCGGGTTTGCTCATTCTTCGAAAAAAGGCGGGTGCGAAATAATTCCAGCAGGCCAAAAGCCACATAAATGGCCAGAACGGCGTAGGTTGAAGTCGGCATCTTAGTCGTGCTTTCTTGGAATGATTACGGTCTAGGCCCAGCACCCATGCACGGACGCAGAAGGCAATAGCAATAGCGATGCGGATGACCAACAAAAACGCATCGTAAGGGCAAACATAGGTTTTTGATCACCCACAAGGGCGCAGATCAATTTGGTTGCCGTATAAGGAGATGTTCGCTCTGGTGCGCCTTCATTGGGGTGGTGACGCGTCATCGCATATTGTCTAGGCTGGCTCGATGACCGCTGTGCGCGCAATCGTCAAAAAGCGGACGGGCAGGTTGCGACCCAATTGCAGACGATCGCGTCGTGACCTATAATTCAGCGATGCCCGCCAAGTCACTCCGCAATTTCCGCTCCTATGCCGCCATGGAGGCGCTCAACATAGTGTTGGTGCCGGTCACTGTTCTGTTGTTGGCGCCACCTAGCAACTGGGCAGAGATATTTGCAATGGGGCTCGCAATTGCTGCCTGCGCGGGGTTTTTGTTTGTCGGTGCCGCCTATTGGGCCGGTTTAGACTATCGGCTCACCAGGTCAAATCGCTCCTCCCTGACGAGAGCCCTAGCTTTGGCACACCGGCTGGAAATACCGCTATTATTGATTGCTGGAGCCGCTGTGCCGATGCTGGCCTTTGCAATCTACGATGGCGGCTGGACCTGGCCTGTAATCGGAGCGGGGATACTAACGCTGATCGCGGCTTTGGAATACGTCAATTACTACCACCGCCAGCTCCAGCATTTCGACCGTTCGAGCGACTTCAAGAGGCTCATGAATGGCGGTGGTTTTCGACGCTCCCATATGGCTCGCAACCTCGCTGCTTACCGAAGAAGGCTATGAGGCGGTTGCCGCAGGCGGAGTGTCCGCTCCCCACCCACTTCCTGACATTCCCCCGATCCCCGGCCAGATAGGAAAGCAGCCACGGCAATCACCCTGGCCGCGCGGGCATCACTTATAATGCTCGCGCCGGTCGCCGAAATCACGCACGCGTTTGCGCCATGCGCGGTAGCTGCCGGGTTTGAGCTGTTTGCGCATGATTGCTTTTATCTCGTCCGGTGTGACGCCGTGCTGCGCCGAAATCTGTGTGAAACTGATATGGTCGGACAGCGCCATTTCGACGATTTCGCTGAGCGCAGCGGGTGATAATTCTGCCGCCATGCGTTCAGAGCCCGAACAGATTCTGCCAGCGCGGCTCCGACTTTGCGACCTTTACCAGAAACGGACAGGTCGGCCGCGCTTTGACGCCCATGGCCTCGATCTGTTCAAACACACCCGTGGCCAGCCGCGCCCCCGCGCCCGTCCTGCGCAAGGCGGATGGCACTTCGGCATGCGGCAATATCATGACATCTCCGTCCCAGCGGATTGTGACATAGGCATCGCCCGCGTCCGTCGGCATGTTGAATCGGTTGCGTTCGGGTTCGTAGGTGATGGTCATGGCTGTGTAAGCCTTATTCCCACTCAATGGTTCCCGGCGGCTTTGATGTATAATCATAAACCACGCGGTTGATGCCTTTGACTTCGTTGATGATGCGCGTTGAAACACGGCTGAGGAAGGCGCTTTCGAACGGGTAGATGTCGGCGGTCATGCCGTCGGTCGAGGTCACCGCGCGCAAGGCGCAGACATTGTCATAGGTGCGGCCATCGCCCATCACGCCGACGGTGCGGACGGGCAAGAGCACGGCAAAGGCCTGCCAAATCGCGTCATATAGGCCCGCATTGCGGATTTCTTCGAGATAGACCGCGTCCGCCTTGCGCAACACGTCGCACCGTTCCTTGGTCACTTCGCCGGGAATACGGATGGCAAGGCCGGGGCCAGGGAAGGGGTGGCGGCCGACAAATTGGTCATTCAGGCCAAGCTCGCGGCCCAAGGCGCGCACTTCATCCTTGAACAGTTCGCGCAAGGGTTCGACCAATTGCATGTTCATCCGTGCGGGCAGGCCGCCGACATTATGGTGGCTTTTGATCGTAACCGATGGCCCGCCGGTGAAGCTGACGCTTTCGATCACGTCGGGGTAGAGCGTGCCTTGGGCCAAGAAATCAGCACCGCCGATTTTCTTCGCTTCTTCTTCAAACACGTTGATGAATTCGCCGCCGATGAATTTGCGTTTCTTTTCGGGGTCGGTGACGCCCGCGAGGCCCGCCATGAAGCGTTCTTCGGCGTCCACCACGACGAGCGGGATGTTATAATGGTCGCGGAACAAGGTTTCGACCTGTTCGCGTTCATTCATGCGCAGCAGGCCGTGGTCGACAAAGACGCAGGTCAATTGCGCGCCGATTGCTTCGTGAATGAGGATCGCCGCAACCGAGCTGTCGACGCCGCCCGAAAGGCCGCAAATGACGCGGCCTGACCCTACTTGCGCACGGATTTCGGCAATCTTGGTCGCGCGGAATTCCGCCATCGTCCAATCGCCCGCAAGACCGCAGATTTTGTGCACGAAGTTGGAGATTAATTTCGCGCCATCGGGGGTGTGCACGACTTCGGGGTGGAATTGGATGCCATAATATTGCCGCGCTTCGTCGGCGATGAAAGCAAAGGGCGCGCCATCGCTGGTGGCGACGACTTCAAAACCGGGGGCAAGGCTGGTGACCTTGTCGCCATGGCTCATCCACACCTGATGCTTCTCGCCGGTCGCCCATAATCCGTCAAACAATGCGCAGGGTTTTTCGACCTCAATAAAGGCACGGCCAAATTCGCCACCGTCGCCTTCGCTCACATGGCCGCCCAGCTGCATCATCATGGTTTGTTGGCCATAGCAGATGCCAAGGATAGGCAGGCCGCTGTCGAAAACACATTGCGGTGCGCGCGGCGAATCGGCGTGGGTCGTCGATGCAGGGCCGCCCGACAATATGATGCCCTTTGGCTTCATACGTGCGAATGCGGCTTCGGCGGAATTGAATGGCGCGATTTCCGAATAGACCCCGGCCTCGCGCACACGGCGCGCAATCAATTGAGTCACTTGTGACCCGAAATCGATGATCAGGATGGAATCGGAAGGGTGGGCGTGTGTTTTGGATTCAGGCATGGCCAGCCGATAGTGATTGCCGCCGCCGCTGTCCAGTTACCCCGATGACTTTGCCCTTTGCCCTGACGTGTTTCGGTGCGCTATAGTGTCGCCGTGATAAAACCCGACACCAAACGCGCAGATATCATCCAGCGATTGACCGCCTATGTCCTTGCGCAAGGGCTTTCGGCGTCGAGCCTGCGTCCGTTGGCGAAGGCCGCGGGCACCAGCGACCGGATGCTGCTCTATTATTTCAAGGATAAGGCGGAAATCATCACCGCGGTGTTGGAACAGATTTCGGCGCAGCTGGTGGAAATAGTCGGGACGCACGCGGCGGCCGAGCCGCTGCCCGTGGACGCGCTGCGCCGCAAATTGGCGGGCATTGTCTTTGAAGACGCGTTGTGGCCCTATATGCGGATCTGGCTTGATGTTGCCGCACGCGCGGCGATGGGCGACCCGTTTTACCGCGCGGTGGGCGAACAAATTGGCCGCGGATTTCTGGAATGGGGCAAGGCGCAGCTGCAGTCCGACAGCGAAGCGCAGCGTGACATTGATGCCGCGCGGCTTCTGGTCAGCATCGAAGGGATGCTGTTCCTGAAAAGCATTGGCCTTGACGATATAAACGCCAAGGCCGTTTAGCGCGCGCGTGCTGCCCGCTTTGGTCCGAGCAACATGGCGGCAACATCGCCTTTGGTGCGATAGCTGTGCACGAGCAGATAGCCTGCCAAAAACGGCGCACCAAGATTAAAGGCTGCAAATCCCAGAGCGAGCCCTGCTACGGTAAATTCGTGCCGCCATGCGACCCAGAATCCCGAAAAGATCAGAAAGAATAAAAAGTCGAGATTGAACTGCCCGGGCCACGCCATCTCCGCAATGTCGCCGAAAAATATCGGATACAGCCCCATGCCATGGTTGGCGATGGTGACGCTGGTATAAGCGCCGACGGTGGCAATGACGGCAAGGAGGAAAAGGCGAAACAAGGTCATGACAAACTCCCCATACATATTGGGAGCTTGGTAACAAAATGTAGCGACTGCTACAATATCTATTTTCATGTCTGGTAGCGACGTAAAAAAACCGACCTTCGTCATCCTGAACTTGTTTCAGGATAACAAACAACGGTGGCCCGTTATCCTGAAACAAGTTCAGGATGACGACTTTTCGGCGTCAGGGATGCCGCTTCTTTCGCGCCGCGCATGCCTTAGTCCGTCAGTTCCACCCAAGTCGGCGCATGATCGCTGGCCTTTTCACGGCCGCGATGCTCCTTGTCCACGCCGCATGAGGACAGGCGGTCGGCGACAACGGGGCTCAGCAACAGATGGTCGATGCGAAAGCCATGGTCGCGTTGCCATGCGCCGGCCTGAAAGTCCCAAAATGTCCAAATGCCGCCTTGCGGATAATGCGTCGCCAGCGCGTCGGTCCAGCCTTGGCCCAATAAAGCGCGATAGGCCGCGATGCTTTCGGGTTGGCGCAAGGCATCGTCCAACATCGCTGCTGGCGCCCAGATATCATGTGTGTGCGGGATGACGTTATAATCGCCCGCCAGAACCGCAGGAATCTCCGCCGCCAATAATTCGGCGGCGCGGTCGTACAAGCGTTTCATCCACGCAAGCTTATAGTCGAACTTCGGACCGGGCAGCGGGTTGCCATTGGGCAAATAAATGCTCGCAACGCGTATGCCGAAAACATCTGCCTCCAGATAACGGGCATGTTCGTCTTCGGGGTCGCCGGGCAAGGTGCGCTGCGCTTCGACAGGTTGCGTGCCCTTGGCAAGGATGGCAACGCCGTTGAAGGATTTCTGCCCGTGCCAGATGGCGCCATAGCCAGCGCGTTCAAATTCTTCGACGGGAAAGCCTTCGTCCTGCGACTTGACCTCTTGCAGGCAGGCAATGTCGGGTTGGGTTTCTTCCAGCCACTCGAGCAGGCGGGGAAGGCGCGCTTTGACGCCGTTGATGTTGTAAGTCGCAATACGCATGGCGGCGACCCTAGCCGCGCATGGCTATTGCATCAAACCGAAAAGCTGGAGCCGCAGCCACAACCGGCCTGCGCTTGCGGATTGGTCACCTTGAAGCTTTTGCCGCCAAGCGATTCGACGAAATCCACCGCAGAGCCGCGCACCAGATCAAGGCTGATGGGGTCGACGACCAAAGATGCGCCTTCGCCTTGCGCGGTGATGTCATCTGCCTCAACGCTGTCGGCAAGGCCGAAACGATATTGAAAGCCCGAACAGCCGCCACCTTCGACCGACAACCGCAGCACAGGATCTTTTCCAAGCTTGGTTGCAATCTCGGCCACGCGGCGCGCGGCATTGGCGGTCATGGAGATGACTTCAGTTTCGCTCATATCGGATATGTAGGCC